>DAIMDJ010000493.1:0-2340 GCA_036725905.1 Terriglobales bacterium | reverse complement strand
TCGGCCGCGGCGCGGAAAAGAGTCAGACTGGAAACCAGTTTCAGGGCGTCGGTCCGGCCGCCCATGAGATCTTCCAGGCGGATCCCGCGGACAAGTTGTTCGCTAACCGCAGCGACGATTTCTTCATAGCGCGCACGCAGAATTGGATCACGCAAGTAAGCGCAAGCCTCGCCGAGATCCTTCATGGCGTAAGCAAGCGCGGTCGATGAACCACCGAGGCCTTCGATTTGGGGAAATACGTACCAGATCCAGTGGCTGCGTTTGCCGCCAGCGCGAATTTCAGCGAGGGCGGTGTCATAGCCGGCGCCACGCCCGGCTTGAGCTTCGTGAAATCGTTCCAGAGACATCCGTCGCAAAGTATCAGATACCGGAGGTCAGAGGACAGAAGTCAGAGGAGAGAGGAATCTTCAAGCAAACACCCAACGCCGAACGCCGAACTCCGAAAGCTTTCGCGAGCAGGCATCCAACTGAAGAAAACAGCGGGCAAAGGACATAGGGAAGAGAACAGAGGACAGAGCCTAGTTTCTCGCAATATTTACGGGCCTTGCACCGGAAAGTTCATGCTGCGCGCAGCCACGGCCAACTCGGCATCGTGGGTAAGGAATGTCATTTCGATTCCGCCGATCTCTCGTAACCGTAACGCGGTTGCCAGATGCAAGGCGTCCAGTGTGCCAAGGGCAGTGGGAAACGACTGGGATGCTCGATCGAGGATCGGCTGGCTCATCGTGACTAAGTCAATGGTATCGAAAACAGCGTGCGCCCGACTGATTAGCTCCGCTACGTTCTGATCGGTTAAGGCCTGTCGCAATCGGCTGCGATCGATCGTGCGCAGAACTTCGGCCCGAAGTAATACGCTGCTATAGGCATGTTCCCAGCGGGCCCACGGGATCGTGGGTGCGCGTTCCCCCTGCAACCGGCCCAAGACGACGGAAGAGTCGAGGTAAACATTCATCGCCGCCGTCGGTCAGCCAGAAGGTCAGCGACCAGGTCGACTTTCAATTTAACGGCCTTTAGCTTCCTCAAGGACGAGACCGGCCTGCGCGCTGGAATGATCTTCAAATCCGCGCCGGTATTATCCAGCGGAACAATTCGGGCGATGGAGTGCCGGTGCGAGGTGATGGTAATTTCTTTTCCTCTTTTCACCGCCGCCAGATAATGACTCAGTTTGCTTTTGAGTTGCGCTACGCCCACTAGTTCCATGACCATATTATAGTCATAATATGACCATAATGGCAAGTGAGATGAGAGATTGCGCCGAGCGGACGGACAGCCGCCTTCATCCAGCATAGGCGGGACTCCGGCGTGCCAGGGAGGTCGGAGATCAGAGGGCAGAGAACAGAGGTCAGAGGCCAGAAGCCAGAAGTCGGAGTTCATAGATCAAAGCAACCGTCCGGGCCGCCTCGTACCCGTGCTCATGCTCATGCTCATGCTCATGCTCGTGCTCGTCCTCGTCCTCAGCCCCGAAATGGCCGAAGTTCTCCTGGCTTGATGTGAGACGACGATTTAGGCACTATTCGTGAAATCGCCAGATGCCCGCTGAAGTTAAAAAGGAGATCCAGCTTGAGATCGCGCATGTCTTGTTCATCGACATCGTCGGCTACTCTAAGCTTTCGATAAACGAGCAACACGCCGCGGTGGATGAGCTAAATGCGGTGGTTCGCACTTCAGAGCAGCTTCAAAAGGCCGAAGCCTTGGATCGCTTAATTAAAATTCCAACTGGCGACGGAATGGCGCTCGTCTTTTACACGAGTCTGGAAGCGCCGGCGCAATGCGCAGTGGAGATTAGTCGCGCCCTTAAAGAGCATCCACGTCTGGAACTTCGGATGGGGGTGCACAGCGGTCCGGTCAGCGGCGTGATAGATGTAAACCGTCACGCCAATCTCGCCGGTGCCGGTCTCAACATAGCGCAGCGGGTGATGGATTGCGGGGATGTCGGGCACATTCTGCTTTCCAAGCATGTCGCCGAGGATCTCGAAGAATACGAACAGTGGCGGCCGCTCCTGCACGATCTTGGCGCCTGCGAAGTGAAGCATGGGATGCGCGTCACCATCGTGAACCTTTACGCGGATCAAGTGGGCAATCCGCAACCGCCGAAAAAGTTCCAAGCTCTGAAGAAGCACAGAACGCGAATGCGCTGGGCGGCCATCACGGCAGGGTTGCTCACCCTCGCGGCTATCGTCGCTGGCGTCGCAATGTTTTCCCGTAATCGCGTGGGATCGACATTGTCAGTGCCGGAAAAAAGCATTGCGGTGCTGCCGTTTGAAAACCGGAGCGAAGACAAAGCGAACGCCTACTTTGCCGACGGCATCCAGGACGAGATTCTGACGCGCTTATCCAAGA
>DAIMDJ010000492.1:0-2344 GCA_036725905.1 Terriglobales bacterium | reverse complement strand
GATATTGATTCCATGACAATGTCGGCTCCCGCGCCCGAGTAAAGTTGGTGGTGCTAACGCCAACCAACAGGCTCGGGAGAAAGGAGCCGAACAATGATCATTATAGGAGTAGATTTTCACCCCGAGTTTCAGCAAATAGCTTCAGTGGACACAGACACCGGAGAATTCCAGGAAAAACGGCTGACGCATCGCGAGGAGGCGGAGAAGATCTACCGTGCTCTGGCGTGCGCGGGCCAGAAGGTGCGTGTGGGAATGGAGGCCAGCGGGCATGCTCGTTGGTTCGAACGGCTACTGGCCGAGTTACAGATTGAGTTGTTGATCGGGGACGCGGCCGAGATCCGCACCAAGCGCGTCCGCAAGCAGAAGACGGATCGGCAGGACGCGCAACTGATCCTGAGTTTGCTGCTGGAAGATCGTTTCCCGCGGATTTGGGTGCCGAGTTGGGAGAATCGGGATCTGCGGCAACTGCTGTGGCACCGGCACCGCATGGTGCAGGCCCGCACGCGCATCATGAACCAGTTGCAAGCGGTGGCCCTGAACGAAGGCCTGCGCTGTAAGAAGAAGTTGTGGCGGGAACGCGGACGCGAGCAGCTGGAATCATTCCGGCTGGCTCCGTGGGCCAGCCGGCGACGACGCGATCTTCTGGAGTTGCTGGATCGACTGAACCCGACGATCGCGGAACTGAGCCAGGCGATCCAGCAGGAAGTGGAGAAGTGTCCCGAAGCGCGTCGACTGATGACCCATCCCGGTGTTGGTCCGCTCACCGCACTGGCCTTCGTGCTGATCATCGGAGAAGCCGACCGCTTTCAGTGCGGGAAGCAGGTGGCCAGCTATCTCGGACTGGTGCCGCTGGAAGACTCCAGCGGGAATCGCCGCAGACTGGGACACATTACCAAGCAAGGTAGTTCCATGCTGCGCTTTCTGCTGGTAGAAGCGGCGCAGGTCACAGCGCGCAGCCTGCCACAGTGGCGCAGCAAATACCTTCACTTGATGATGCGACGAGGGCGGAAAACCGCCAAGGTCGCGATGGCGCGAAGACTAGCGGTGCACCTGTACTGGATGATGCGTCAGGGATGGGATTACCAGCAGTGGATCAAATTCGGTTCGCACGCGGGACAGCTCGGAAATCGCCATGGTGTGCAGTAGAACATCGAGCATATTGATTGGGCGTCCCGCTCCTCTTCACGGAGGAGTTCGAAGTAGTAATCATGATCGGCCGTTGCCGACCGAAGAGATGCATGGGTCGGACTGAGTTCCCGACCTGAGAGATTACAAGCGAGCCTGGGTTGGAAAAGGCAAAACCATCAACGAGAGCGAAATGGCGCTCTTCTCCGAGTGCTCGCTGAAGTGTGCGCGAAAAGTGCTTGACACCGCCGACATTGTCAGAGAGGCGATATTACGCCAACAATCCGCACAGGTCACCGCCATGTCCTCTGCTTTCATTGACTTGATTGGTAATCGGGGGAATTAATAGACAGGCCATTTCACTTACAAACCCTCCTCCGCGCACGCTCGCACCTACGCCCTATTACGCCCAGGAGGGGAGGGAACATTCTCAATCTCGGCCAAGCGTCTGATGGCGAGCCGAATGACCTGAATCATTCCGAGTCCTGTCTCCTAGAGATTTCGAAAACCGACGCCGCTTCAAAGGCCCCCTTCACAAATTAGGCCCAAAACGGGCGCCAGGGCTTGGCGCATATGCCATTCCACGTAGTATGCCAGCATGACCAGGAAAACATGCGCGCGCACTCGCTCCGGTAGACGGTGATGAATGGGACGCACGTTCAGATCGACGCTCTTCAGCGAGCGAAAGGCCCGCTCCACGGTGGCCAGCCGCTTGTAAGCCAGCACGGTTTGCTCGCGATCCAACTGCTCGACCGTCACATTGGTGCGCAGCACATAGATACCATCCAAAGCCGCGTCGCGCCCGATGCGTTCCGGGTTGTGTTCCCAGTTGAGCCCAGTATCCGTCGCCGTCCAGCGAAAGTACTTCTCGACTTTACTGGTGGCCAGCGCCTTGCCTACCAGGTAGCTGATCTTGTCCGCGCCGCGCACCGGTTGGCGGTGGCGTTTGGTTGCCGCCTCGATCTCCTTCAGTTTTTTCTCCGCCGCCTCGATCAACTCCTTGCGCTTGCGCGCCCGCTCGCTGGCCAGCAAAGGGTTGCGGCAGACAATGAGCCGCTCCCCAGGATAATCCGGGTGAGTGATTTCAGCTAAATTCTGCTCATCAAACAGCGACATCTGGATGGCACCCTGGGCCATTAAGGCCTGGATCTGCGGCGCGCGCAACGCCGCCAGCGTGACCGGCTCCTATGGCGGCACGCCCGGCACAGACGGTTGGTTC
>DAIMDJ010000491.1:0-2349 GCA_036725905.1 Terriglobales bacterium | reverse complement strand
TTGCTGTCCAAGGTCTGCATGCTGATTCAAAACGCATTCCGCGTTTCACATGTATCGGTATTGTTGAAGGATGATGACGACTTGGTGCTCCGCGCTCATCATGGAGACCTCACGCCACGTATCCCGGAGGGAGGCCGTCTGACCGCCAGCGCTGGCCTATGGGGCCGAGCGCTCGAGACCGGCAAAACGCTGATCGAAAATGATGTGAAGAAGAGCTCTGACTGTATTAATTTCTATGTCGAAACCAATGCCCGGATGTGCATTCCTCTGGTCTCATTCGGGCAGACCTTGGGAGTGCTGGTCTTAGACAGCGCGCAAACAGGGGCGTTCAATCCCAATGACATTCAGTCGCTGGAATCTGTTGCCGACATCTGTGCGACCGCCATTCAAAACGCCCACTATGTGGACCGAGTGAAACAGCTGGCTTATTTGGATGGTCTGACAGGAATCTTTAATCGACGTTTCTTCGAACTGCGAATCGCCGAAGAACTGGAACGAGCACGCCGGTTTAATACCGGGATGGCGGTGGTTATGGTAGACATCGATCAGTTCAAGCGCCTGAATGATGAATTCGGGCACTTGCTGGGGGATGAAGTTTTGCGCCAAGTTTCCTCGATATTCCATCAGCAACTGCGAAAGATTGACGTGGTGTGCCGCTATGGCGGCGAGGAGTTTGCCATACTCCTGGCGCAGACTAACCAGCAGCATGCTCTCGGTGTCGCTGAGAAACTACGGCGGATGGTAGAGGCTTGGCAATTCCCCGGTGTGCCGCGTCCAGTGACGATCAGCGTGGGAGCTGCCACTTGCCCTGATCATGGAGTGACGCGCGACGAGTTGGTGAAAGCAGCGGATCTAGGGCTGTACGCCGCGAAGCAGGCTGGACGAAACCGAGTCTGTATGGCTACCGAGCGCCAGAGCAGCGCAGCACAGGTGGCAGGCAAATAAACGCACGGATAGACTCGCCCTGCTAACATTTTACCTTGAGACTCGCGAAGCAGCAGCGCAGGTGTTCGCCGCGCCACGTCATTCAATAGGACCCATCAGTTCGAATGAGCGCCTTCTGTCAACGGATCACAGTGAGAATCGGAGTGGTCTTCACGTTGGTTGTTTTGAGTGTGGCCGGTTCTCTCCTGACAAAGACCGCGGCTCGGGCGGGCCAGACACCAACAGACGTGAATGCCAGAGACGCGCACGGCATGACACCGTTGGACTATGCGGTTGAACAAAACGATATCGGTTCCGTGCTTGCGCTGATTCACGCCGGAGCCGATGTAAATGCGAGGAGTAATACCGGCAGGACAGCTCTGTCTTGGGCGGCTTTGCACGGTTACATTGAGATTGCTCGAGCCTTGGCCCAGGCAGGTGCCGACCTGAACGTCAAAGACGCACAAGGGGGCACCCCGTTCACTTTGGCATTCGAGGCTGGACACTTCGAGGTTGTACAGGCTCTTATCAAAGCAGGTGCCGACGCAGATCCGTCCCAAGTACGAAAAGATGTGAACGCGCAAGACGGGTCTGGAGATACGCCGTTGGTGCACGCGGCCAAACGGGGCGATATTGCTTCCATCCGCGCACTGGTTCAGCTCGGAGCCGATCCGAATGCTCCGGATATGTCCGGCAGAACTCTTCTTGCTTGGTCATCCTTTGGTGGCGGTCTCGAGGTGGTTCGAGCCATGATTGAGGCGGGCGCGGATGTGAATATGAAGGACAAACAGGGATTCACACCTCTGATCCTGGCTGCCCAGATGGGACACACTGCCGTTGTGCAGGCTCTCATCGAAGCTGGTGCCAATGCAGATTCGGAAGGCCCCGCTGGCTGGAGTGCCTTAATGCAGGCATCATATTTCGGCCGCTTGGGGGCTGTGCGTGTGCTCATCCCGGGCACAAATGTGAACTACAGAGCCAAGAACGGCATAACCGCCTTGATGCTCGCGCGTTGGGCCTGCCAACTTGAGATAGTCGAGGCATTAACCCGAGTCGGCGCTGTTCTCGGCTCGGAAGAGTGGAGACGGGCGCCAGGGTTCGCTGATTTTCCTATTAGCCGGATATATAAAGGCGTTCCGGCACCGGTTAACCTTAGCAGTAATCCGACGGCTCGTTCTTTCAGAACCCGGCTGAGACAAGAAGCCCGAAAGGGACCCAATTTTGCTGGTCACTACACGGTGGCTTCGTGGGGATGCGGAAGTAACTGTGAGTCGATTACGATTGTGGATGCGCTCACCGGCCGTGTATACGATGGCATTGGCGATGACAGAGGAGCAGACTTCAAGATCAATAGCAATCTTATGATCGCAGATCCTGCCTACCCTCCAGAGGGACTGGCATATGAAGACAACACCAGCGATAAGC
>DAIMDJ010000490.1:0-2356 GCA_036725905.1 Terriglobales bacterium | reverse complement strand
TTGTCCAGATTGCCACTTACCTTTACCTGCTTGCCTTCGAACTGCTTGGCTTTGTCCTGGTCATCGATCTGGTAGGTTCCGGTGTCGGTCTTCAGGACGTACTTGTCGCCGGACTTCACCACGGTTCCGGTGAAGGACTCCCCATCCTGAGATGCCGCAGACGCAGAGCCTTGCGCCGAACTGGATTGATCTGGAGTCGATGGGCTGGTCTGTGCCGGGCTGGTTTGCGCCGGGCTGGTTTGCGCCGGGCTGTCAGATGGGCTTGCCGCCGGGCTCGAAGCTGCGGGCGCGCTCGAACTCGGGCTGGTTTGATCGCTGGTTTGGGCAAACGCCGCAGGCAACATAGTTGCCACCAGCGCAAGGATAGCTACCACAGTGAGAGTCTTCTTCATCATTCTCGCTCCTCAAAAATTATCGACGAATGGCTGCCGGGCTAGTAATTGAGCACGCCATGTGCCAGTGCAGCCGCCAGTCTTTGCTTTAGTTATTGCGTACGAACGCCAACCGAAAGGGGAGTTTTGGGATTTTCCTGGGACAAATTTTCACCTTAGATGTTTGCTACAGGAAAGACTGTACGCAGGAGAGTGGAGGACTCCTAATGCTGCTCTTCGCGGGTTCTCAGCCAATCCAGGAACATCTGTTCAATAGGTTTATCGTAGGTCATTAGGACGTGGCGCACGGTGTGTCCGCTCACGAAATGGCAAACTTCCTCGGCGAGGTTCTTCACGTGGTCACCAGCACGCTCAAGCGATTGAGTCATGAAGATGACTTGTAGGCTGGCCTGGCGCTGCACGTTCTCTGGATTTTCAATATGACGCAGAAAGATTAAATTCCGCAGCCGATCCATTTCAGCATCGGCGCGCAGCACGTCGATAGCTTTCTTCACGTCGCGAGACGAAAACGCCGTGCCGACATCGGTCAGCATTTTCTCCAGCACCGTAGCCATGTGCGTGAGATCGCGAGTATCCTGCGGATCGAGACGCGGGCCCGCTGCCTGTGCGCTGCTGGCAAAGCTCAGTAAGAGATCGCCGATGCGCTCCAGACCGATCATCACTTTCATGCAGGCCAGCAGCTCGCGAGCTTGGGTCTCCGTCACCTGGGTAATGGCCGAGGTCACGCCCGCGTCAATTTCCATATCCAGGTTGTCGAGATCTCTTTCACGATCGCGGAGTGTGTTAAGGAGAGGCGACGAGCCGGTCGCGATGCCCTCCGCCGCCGCTCCTGCCGCTTCCTTCGCGACTCGACAAGCCTCGATGGTACGCGTCACCAAGTGTGAATACGATGGCTCTGGAGTCTTGATTGTGGCTGTACTCATGCGGGCACATCTCTCCGCCTTGGCATCGCCGGTTCTCGATGCAAGGACTCGCCGTCGATCTAAATGGATGGCCAACAACGAAGAATAGGTTGTTTTTTAGACGATTTGGTTAAAGTATCGTGAATTTCCTATGTGTCGCTTAGGGTAGTTCGCGGTTGCGAGGCCGGCAGGACGAAAAGAAAAGTGGAGCCCTGATTCAACTCGCTCTCCGCGCGAATGCTCCCGTGATGAGCCAGCACAATGTGCTTGGCAATAGCGAGGCCCAAGCCGGTCCCTCCAGACTCCCGCGACCGGGCCTTATCCACCCGATAAAAACGCTCGAAAAGGCGAGGCAGGTGCTCGGACGGGATGCCGGGACCGAAATCCTTCACGTAAAACTCCACGCCGCGTGGGGCCGGCCTCGCTCCCAGCACAACTCGTCCCCCAGCGGCTCCATACTTGAGCGCATTCTCCACCAGGTTGGAGAATACTTGATGGATCGCCTCTGGGTCTGCAGCTATCTGGGCATTCGCATTATCTTCGACCTGCAACTCCACATTCAGCGTGCGAGCAAGCTCGCGAAAACTCTGCATGGCCTCCTGCAGAAGCTCTTCTGGTGCAACCGGCTGAATCGAAAATTGCTGCTCGCCTGATTCCACTCGCGCCAGCGTAAGCAGATCTTCTGTGAGACGCGACATTCGGGTTGCATTCTTGCGAATGATTTCCAGAAATTCCCGCGAATGATTGTTCTCCGGCGCGCCATCAAGCAGGGTTTCTGTATATCCCTGAATAGAGGTGAGCGGCGTGCGCAGTTCGTGAGAAACATTAGCAATAAAATCGCGCCGCGTCTTCTCCACGCGTTCGCTTTCGGTAAGGTCGCGCAGCACCGCCACGGCACCCCCACCAGGTAAAGGCCCGGCAGTCACATCGAACGTGCGCCCGGGTAAAATGGTGGTGGCGCGGGCGGTGGTGGGAGCTCGGCCAGCGCTGGCAGCCCGCACAGCGCGGAGGAAATCCGGGTCTCGCACCGTCTCGACTACCGGAGCATCTAACCGCGCCCGT
>DAIMDJ010000489.1:0-2359 GCA_036725905.1 Terriglobales bacterium | reverse complement strand
TGGATCGAGGCCGTCCGCAACGATCGAGCAGCAGAGATCTCGGTCCGTGATCACCCCGACGAGCTCTCTCGACTGCTGATCGATCACGACTGGTATCGAACCAATGTTGCCATCACGCATGATTCTGGCCACCATCTGTGCACTGTCGCCTGGCGTACAACAAACTGGATTTGGGCTCATCACTTCCTTGATCTTCATGGATACCTCCTGACTTCGGCTTCATGTCTGTTGCCGAATTTTGATCTTGTCTACGACCTGCCGGTCGCCAGCGAACGATTGCGCGATGCGAACTGCAAGGTCATGTTGTTTTTCGCTATCTACCGTACCTGTCAACACCACCGCACTCTCGTCCGCCTTCACACTGACGTTGGTATTGGCAAGCGCCGGTTCTGAGTACAGGCCTTGCTCAATCTGTTGCTGAACCTGCGCGGTGGATAATCCCTGCGATGGCTGTGTCTCCTGATCGGGTGGCATTTGCTGTCGCGGAGATTGGCGCCCCTCAGGAAACGTAGGCGGAGTGCCGTAAGGCGGTGCGGTGGGTGGCGGCAGGCCTTGCTGCTGGGCAAAACCCAAGCTGGCCAGCAGAAATGCTGAAGCGAATACCACGCTCTTCATAAGAGCACCTCCTGAATGTCGGTTATCTTTAGATAGTGTTTGGATGCGAAGCATCGGCAGATAGTGTTTGGATGCGAAGCATCGGCGGGATGTTTTTCGGAGGGCCTTGTCAGTATCGCCCTGAATCGGGAGGACTTACAAAAACAATCTGCTCGCGCAGAGAACTTCTGAGCTGCACACACGCATTGCCCTTTGTGCGGCGTGGCATATTGCAGAACGTGGCTTGAAACGGCGCCAAACCAAGGAATAGTCTGGAATTGGAACACGTGGAGGTGCTTCATGGCATACGTATCGTGTGGAGTGCATCGATTGCGGAGCCTGTGTGCCCGTTTGTCCCGTCTCCGCAATTTTTGCGCTCGATGATTTGCCGGAAAAATGGAAGCACTACGCGGAATTGAACGCAAGCTACGTTGAAGGCGGGAAATTCAAGCCTGACCAATACGCCAAGCATCAGGCGGCCAAATAGTGATCGCGCCTGGCGAATCTCCCAAAGAATCTCGAAGTTCAGCACTGGAGAATCGAGACCTGTGCTTTTCTGGGCTGCAGTCTGCAGTCTTCGTGCGACAAGCTGGGCTTCAATGCGCTCACAAATCAAACTCGGACGAATCGGCGGCATTTTGATCGGGCTTCACTATAGCTGGTTCATCATTGCGCTTCTTATCATGTTTTCGCTGGCTGACCATTTTCGCCACGTCACACCGGCATGGAGCCCAGAGGTGGTGTGGACGGCGGCAGTGATGACCGCATTGCTGTTCTTTGCTACTCTCTTGCTGCACGAATTAGCGCACTCCGTGGTGGCGAAGACGCGCGGGCTGCGAGTGCGCGCGATTACTCTCTTCGCGCTCGGTGGCGTATCACAGATTGAATCAGAAGCTCAGGATGCCAAATCTGAGTTTTGGATTGCGATCGCCGGGCCTCTCACCAGTATCCTGCTCGGCTCTGCCTTCCTATTGTTGTCGCGCGCCGCGGGCTGGGTTCCCGGAAGCGAGCCCGCCAGCCCGGTGGTCGCGGTGTCGCTCTGGCTCGGCTACATCAACCTCGCCCTCGCGGGCTTCAACATGATTCCCGGATACCCGCTCGACGGCGGTCGCGTGTTGCGCGCCGTCGCGTGGTGGGTCACCGGCAATACCGAACATTCTACGAAGCTAGCCGCACGCGTAGGGCAGGCGGTCGCATTCATTTTTATCCTGCTCGGACTCCTCCGCTTCTTTGTGGGTGCGAATTTCGGCGGCCTATGGTTGGCATTCATTGGTTGGTTCCTGCTCGACGCCTCGCGTAGCAGCTACGTCCAGGTGCAGCTCATGGCCGGACTGCGCGGGCGCCTTGTTGCCGATCTCATGGATCGTGACTGCGCTACCGTAGAGAGCTTCTTGAACCTGCAACACTTCGTCGATGAATACCTGCTGCGCACCGGACGCCGCTGCTTCATCGTCATGCAAAACAATAACCTGGTCGGACTGATTACGCCGCATGAAGTGAAGACTGTCGATCGGGACCGATGGGCGCAGACCAGCGTACAGAGCGTGATGCGCCCGCTTGCTCAGTTGCGGACAGTTGCGCCGGAAACATCCGCGGTCGAGGCGCTTGAACTGATGAGCCGCGAGGACATCAATCAGGTACCAGTGATAGCGAATGGGCATCTGGAGGGTATCTTCTCGCGAGGGCAGGTGCTGCGGTTTCTGCAAACTCGCATCGAGTTGCGGGAAGATTGAAGAGAGTGAAATCGGGTAGATACGATATGGTT
>DAIMDJ010000488.1:0-2368 GCA_036725905.1 Terriglobales bacterium | reverse complement strand
GACACGGAAGATGATTTGCGACAGTTTGAGCAAAGTCTGCGCACCCGGTGAACGTGCGCAGCTACGCTCGTACATTCGCGGGCTGACGCCCCGCCCAGTTTTCTGCCGCAGCGATCCGCCTTGCAATCGCCGGATGCGAGTGGAAGAACCATTCCACGAATCTGGAAGGTGTGCGTTCGGCGAGATTCTGGTCGGCGAGCTTGTTCATCGAAGAAATAAAAGGCTCGATGCTGGCAATCGATTGAAAAGCATAGCGGTCGGCTTGGCGCTCGTTGAAACGTGAATAAGCATTCAAGGCGGGGAGAAGCAGGAATCCAAGAACTGTCGAAACCAGGACCAGCAGAGGCAGGTTGCCGAAATAGGAAAGCGTCTCGAACATGTGACGGCGTTCGATGGCGTAGTGCAAGGTCCAATTCGCCGCCCAAAATCCGAGGAGCGTGATCCCCGCCTGCACCAGGATGCTTTTGAAGATATGCCGGTGTACGTGATGCCCGAGTTCGTGCGCAAGCACGGCTTCAATCTCATCGGGGGAGTAGCTGTCGAGCAGAGTGTCGGCGAGAATGATGCGCCGCGTGTTGCCTAGACCGGTTAGGGCAGCATTGGCTTTCTTGCTCTTCTCCGAAAGCTTCCACTTATATACTCCCCGCACGCGAGTTCCCGCGCTCTGGCTCAGCCGCACCAGGCGCGATTTCAGTTCTTCGTCTTCAAGCGGCTCGAATTTGTAAAAAATGGGGAAGAGAACGACAGGAGCAATCTGCGCCAGCAAAACAAATAATCCCAAGAACGCCGCCCACGCCAACAGCCACCAATGCTGCGGAGCTTCGCGAATAATGAAGTAGAGCAGTTCGGTGACAATGCTGGCCAGGATCACTCCTACCAGAAATCCTTTGAACTCGTCCCAGATCCACGCTCGCAGCTTTTGATTGGAGAGCTGGAAACGGTGCTCCAAGCGGAAACCGTAATAGTCGAGACCTAATCCGAGCAGCTTGCCGATGCCCATCAGCATGAGGACGTATAGGAACACCGCCAACGTGTAGTTCTGAAATCCTCCGCTGTAGGCCAGATCGCGCAGAGTTCCACTCCAGCCGGTTACAAGAAGCGCGAGCAGCAGAATCAGTCCAAGAACAAAATCCGCAATGCCTAGCCAGCGCTTAATCCGGTTATAGCGGCGCGCTTCGGGTGAGTCCGTGGGGATGGTGCTAGGTGTTGCTACAGAAGTCATCTATATTCGATTATCTTCTAGCGGACTGCGAAGCGCCAGACCCGGAAGTGAATGGTTTTCCGTGTGCGAGCCCGTCTTAACTACCGGTAACAAAGGCCTCTGACGTTGCAAGAATGTCGCTTACGAGCTCAGTCGAAGCCGCTTCGGCATAAACCCGCAACAGGGGCTCGGTGCCTGACGCCCGGAACAAGACCCAGGCCTCCGCTCCATTGCCGTTGGTGGAAGCGTCCAGGAAAAACTTAATTCCATCGAGTCCCTCCTTTTTTAAAACGCTGTAACTGCCCAGTCGTTTGGTTCCATCCGAACGCGCGCGCTGGATCGCCTTCTGCTTGACCTCTTCTGGAATGTGCATGTCCCGACGGCCGAATAGTGAGGTCCGTACTCGCGTTGCAGATCGGCCACAAGCTGGCCCAGAGGCTTGCGTTCTTGCGCCATAACATTCGCCAGCAGCAGGCAATTGAGGATTCCATCGCGTTCAGGAAGATAACGGGAGTAGCCAATTCCGCCGGATTCTTCGCCGCCCATTACGATTTCCCGCTCCATCATGAGATCGGCAATATGTTTGAAGCCGATGCAGCACTCGTTCAGCTTACGG
The DNA here is from genome assembly GCA_036725905.1 of Terriglobales bacterium. GTDB lineage: Bacteria > Acidobacteriota > Terriglobia > Terriglobales > Acidobacteriaceae > QIAB01. The sequence continues at coordinate 551 of DAIMDJ010000488.1, read as the reverse complement.
CCGTAGCGCGCGGCAATGCGGTCCACCATGCGCGTGGTGTTGAAAGCGCGAACTACCTCGCCCGGCCATTTCTTTCGTTCCAGGAGCCAGCGCAGCAGGACGGAAAAAATCTTATGCGAATCAACGAAGCTGCCGTCTTCTGCAACAGCGCCGATACGGTCGGCGTCACCGTCTGTAGCGAGACCGGCATGGCAGTTGTTCTTTACCACAGTTTCCTGAAGCAAGGCCACGTGCGGCTCGATCGGCTCCGGATTAATTCCTGGGAAAAGCGGATTCAACTCCTGACGAATAGCAATGTGCCGGATGCCTCGCTCTTCGAAGATATTGGTCAGAATGCCGCGGCCGGAGCCGTACATGGAATCGACCACAAAAGTAAAATTCGCTTTAGCGATGAGACCGAGATCAGCGAAGCGGCAGACTGCGCGAATGTAGGCTTGCTTCAAATCAACTTCTTCGATTGGGGCGGTGCGACCATTCGGCATAGCTCCGACGCGAACTTCGTCTTCAATCACTTTCATGATCGCGGGCGTGGCCGAGCCGCCGAACTTCGC
>DAIMDJ010000487.1:0-2371 GCA_036725905.1 Terriglobales bacterium | reverse complement strand
CCGAGTATCGCAACGCCTTGTTCGAGAACCTGGCGCGCAATGGTCCGGCTTACCCGCACAGGCTGCGTTGAATGAGGCAAACGATGGCGCGCAAAAATCGAGGCGAAACGTTCGCTGCCGTGGCCATCCAGCAGAATGGCGCCGCGATCAGCAGGAGCGACTTCAAAAATCAAATTCAGAATTTGCGCCTGCAACTGCTCCAGATCACGGATAGCGTGCACCAGGCGGCTGATCTTGAGCAGCGCATTGAGATTTCTTGCCACCCGCGAAGTAGCAGGCAGTTCGCTGAGCACCCGGTCGGGCTGAAGATAGAGAACATCCTGCGGCCGGATCTGCGCGGTGGCATGGGTTGTGCCCTCTTCAAATTCCACGTGGCTGGCGGGCTCCTCGACTTCCTCCCTTACCAGGAACACGAAAACCGAATCCCCAACCGAGACCTGATCGCCGTGTTGCAACCTGCTCTCGGTCACGGCCACTCCATTCACAAAAGTGCCGTTGCGGCTTTCGAGGTCGCGAATCGAGTAGCCCGCGTCATCGCTAACGATTGCGCAATGCCGGCGCGATAACGACGGATCGCTAATGGCAACCACGTTTCCCGGATCTCGACCTACTGGAACCTCCGCACTATGCAGGAGAATCGTACGGTCCCGCAAAGGGCCCGCAATCACCAGCAACCTTGGGTTCACTCGTCCCCCCGAACTTGAGGCAAATGGTGTAACACATGTGGCGGCAGTCTGCACAGGTTCCGCTTTGTAGTTCTGCTATCCGAACAGATAGACTGCTATCCTTTCGGATATGAGCGTCATCAACGATGACTCGCTGTTCTATAGAGCGAATACCCGCAAGGTACTGAGAAATCTAGGGTTAGACGGAGTTCTGAAACAGCGCTGCAGGCGGGATTCTTGGCTGCTCACGTGCATTAACGAATGGTGCGACTGGCCTGGCAAAAGCGATGGGGGAAGCGCTTCAGCAGTCCTGCCGGGCAGCTCTCGGGAACTTGATAGGCGACCCCCTCGTCGAGTTCCCGATTAATTTTCAACCGCAATTTGCGATTCAGAAGGGCGCCCTAGTCGCCCACCATTGTATGCCGCGCCAAGGGCTGGAAAGATTCCAGCACGGAAGCTCCATCCCGAAAGCTCACAGTTTTTCCCGAGATGGCTGGAGTTCGTTCACCCGGCACCAGAACCCCAGCTAAGTTGAGGGGATCGGCAGCGGAGAGCGTGATGGATTCGCCGGTCTCCGGCATGTTGCGCGTGGCCCGCATCGATTCCACTGCGACCGTTAGCGCGAACTGCTCGCCGATGAAACCATCCACAAAACGGCCGCCGCGAATTTCGCCACGATCTTCCAGACGGCGGAAAGCAATCTGAAGTTCGCGCCACTTCGGCAGATTGGCTTCACGCGCCAGCAGGTCGCGGAAAACCACACCATAACGCTTGAGCAACATCCAGCAGGTGGCTTCAATCGCGCGGTTGTGATCGGCGGCTTGATCTGTATAGAGCAATGCCCAGCGCCCGGCACTGTGACGCGGCCGAGCCATGCGTCCGCTTCCTTGCCCTGCCCGGCGCTTGGGATCGATTAGGGAACGGAGATTGTCAAAGCCATCAGCAGTGACCACTCCGGCCGCCACAAGTTCCCACAAGGCAGTCTCGATCTCAGCCTTCAGCTTTCCTGTGCCGCGAACAATATCGGCAAAAAACGATGCTCCACGTTGCCGCAAAAAATCTAACACTTGTTTTGCTCCGTGGCTCAAACCTCGCGCCTCGGGCTGATCAGCGGCAGGGTTGTGCGACGCCATCCAATCGGCATCTTCCCGGACAAAGAATGTGATAGGAGCTACGCTGGTCGGAATCACCCGGCGCTTGCCGGTACTTGAATCTTCGAGGGTCGCTGGATGTGGGGATAGCCGCCCCCAACCTACGGCCCCGGTCAGGCAAAGCTGATCCAGCCACTTGGGATCATAATTCGCGACCCGACGCGCCAGGATATGCCGCTCCCACGCACTTGCCGGTATTTCGAAGCCTTGAAGCTGACGCAGCACCTCGAGCAGCCCGCGCTCAGCGAGCACCTGAGTTCCTGGCGCTACATGCTGCCAACGGAGCAGCCAGCGCATAAACTGCGCAGCAGTCACAGGTTCGATCTGCTTGCGCAGCGTCGCGACGGTAAGCCGGTGAATTCGCGCTAGCAGCCGCCGTTCGCACCATTCAATCTCACCGGTATGAGAATCGGTAAATCTCCCTCTTAGGACTGCACCGCTGGCTTCCAAGCGGAGCAATGCTTTTTCAACATCAGAAGAAGGAAGTCCGAGAAGATCTCCGAGCTCCGTTGCCGTAGTTGGACCGAGATGCGTCATCCAGCCGCTGACCATTGC
>DAIMDJ010000486.1:0-2375 GCA_036725905.1 Terriglobales bacterium | reverse complement strand
CAGACAAACTAGGCCGCGCGCAGGTCACCGCTTACATGCATGCCCTCGGGCTAGCCAACACCTCAATACAGTTCTCAGATTTAGATTGGGACCGTACGTGGTTAGGAACACTTGATGCCCGCTATCGAAATGCGCGCGGAGATCAGACGGTTAACTTCCCATTCAGCAAGTACAGTCAGGCTCAGGTCGAGCAAGCATTCGGGCATACCATCTATGATGCTGGCATTTTCTTCGGTCACAGCACGACCAAGGAGATCGGTCGGCTGTTGGAAATGATGGCTTCTGGCAAACTCGTGTCCAAAGATGCCAGCGAACTAATCTTAAATATCATGGAGAAGCAACAGGTCAACGACCGCTTTCCCCGATATCTAAAGGACGTGCGAATCGCACATAAGACCGGCGATGGTCAGCCATTCATTGCGAATGATGTTGGAATCATCTGGGTAAAGGATCAGCCGATTGTCCTGGTCGTCTTCACCGGACACCATCGCGGAGGAACGGCAGCATTACACGACGATGTTGCACGCGTAGCGGCATTGGTGGTGAGGCATTATGGCGGAAAATTGTCCTCTGACTTTGAATAGTCTGGCTCAAAGCGCGCCGAGCCACAGCCCGACATCGCTGCTTCAGTCAAGCGACACTGGGGTGGGAGATGGGAATCGAACCCACAACGTCCGGAGCCACAGTCCGGTGCTCTGCCAGTTGAGCTACTCCCACCACATCTGGTGATTATAACAAGGCGCGCTGCAAGTGAGGTCAGAGCAGGAGGCTTTTAGAATGCAGATTTAAGAATGAAGATTGCAGAATGATTGCAGAATTTAGAATTCAGAATTCAGATTGCAGATTTCAGATTCTGCTTCGTGAGCGAGAGGCCAAGCTGACGATCCTCATTCCACACTTCTGCATTCTGCAATCTTCATTCTGAATTCTGCATCCTACTATCCCCTGCCCACGCCCACGTACTGAAATCCCATCGCGCGCAGGCGGACGGAGTCGAGCAGGTTCTTAGTGTCCACGATGACTGGCCGTTTTAGCAGGTGCTTGATCTTATCGAAATCAAGGGCACGAAATTCCGGCCAGCCGGTGCCAACCACTAGGGCGTCGACGCCTTCGGCCGCGGCATACGCTGTCTCGCAGTAACGAATTGTGCCGTTGAGTTGCATCTTAGCTTCTGGAATGGCCACAGGATCGTAGGCGCGAACACGGGCGCCCTTTGCAATCAAACTCTGCGCTAGCCGGACCGAAGAAGAACCGGCGACGGAATTTGTGTTCGGCTTGAATGCCAATCCGAGAATCCCGAGATCTTTGTTCTGGACTGAGTTCACGACATGAGAAATCTTGTCGACCAGCCGGTCGGCCAGGCTGTGATTCACTTCCCGCGCGGCGCTCAAAACTTTGAGAGAGACACCCTTCTGTTGCGCTAGTTCCGCGAGCGAATCCATATCCGATTCGGCGAACAGCCCGCCCATGCCTGCGCCCGGCTGCAGGCAGCGTGGCGCGATCTTCTTGTCCAGACCTAGCGCCAGCGAGAGGCTCATCGCATCTGCATTCACCTTCTCGCAAAGATTCGAAAGCTCGTTGATAAAAGAGATCTTGGTAGCCACGAACGCTGTCGCCGATTCCCGCACCAGTTCAGCAGTTTCATGATTGGTTACGATCACCGGAACTCCACGCATCACCAACGGGTGAAGAATCTGCTTTAACGCGAGCACCGCGTCATTCGATGACGTGCCCATGATGATCCGGTCAGGCCAGTTGAAATCCTCGACTGCGCATCCAGGCGTAAAGAACACCGGCTGCGAAACCACCGTTCCGCGCAGTTTCTCTTGCTTCAGGCGCTTCTCAACTGCCGAAGCGGTGCCCACCGGAACGGGCGTGACCAACGATAAAATCGGAGCCCGGGGCGCGAGACGGGCAATGCGAACAGCTAAATCGCCCAGATGCTGCGCTGTATCTTCTGCCAGAAAGATGACATGCGCCTTGCGGGCGAATGACTCCATATCTGTCGAGTACGCCAACCGGCCCGCGCGTACGTTGCGCTTGATGACCTCTGCTAAATTTTTCTCGAAGAAGGGCACATTGCCCTGGGCCATCTCAACCATGCGCGAGCTATCAGGGTGGCAGCAGGTTACCGGAGTTCCGAAGTCCGCCAGGCAAGCTGAAACTACCGTGCCCAGGTATCCCGACCCGTAAACCCCGATTTGCATAATCCTCCAGGCCTGCCACGAAACGGGGAACCCGCCTGGGAAGCGGATTTGGGAGCAACCCAACCTCTTATGTACCCTCAGGCGGAGAGCTTGGCAACACACGGTAGGGCCATGTACTTCCGGAATGGGGAGACGGTCGGATTTGGGAACCTGGATTGTCTAGCAGCC
>DAIMDJ010000485.1:0-2375 GCA_036725905.1 Terriglobales bacterium | reverse complement strand
TGAATTGCTGACGGAAAAAGAAAGCGAACTTGAGCGCGTGCGAAAGGAAATTCAGTCGCTTCACGCGGTGATTCCTCTGCTGGAGGATGAACGACCCGGATTTGAGCCGGATCGCAAACCGGTCTCCAGTGCGCAAGTAGCGGGCGCGGCATCCTCAGGCGAAGACTCGAAATCAAGCTTCTGGAATTTCGGCCGTCGCCAAGGGTGAACGGGGGCGCGGGCACCAGGTCGGCTTCACTCGGGCAGAAGCAGTCTCTCGCCCGAGAAAAGTTGTAGAGCGATTGATCTCTAAAAAGGGGATATCCCACCCGAGCTGTTTTTTAGCAAGGGTGGGTGACCATCTACGCCGCCGCTTTGCCTGCCCGGACATGGTGCACTGAGGAGTTCTCGACCGGCAGCGTCTGCACCGTGGGAGCTCCTTGCATTACTGGACCGAGTTTGGCTGCAACCTCCTGGAAAAGTCCTTTGTCATAGTTTTCGACGTCTGCGGCCGACTCCCACAGAGTCATGCAGGAAAACTGGCCCGTCGCCGGGTCCAGCGACTCGATGTTGTCGATAAATCCGGGTTGCGCCTGGATCCGTGGTAAGAATTCGTTGTTGAGGGCGGCTTTGAATTCACCTACCTTGGCTGGATCGATCGTGCAATTGACAATGCGCGAGTACATGGTTGCCTCCTTGAAGTGTTTGCCACGCTGGATGCTTGCAAACGAAGAGCGGTACAACCCTAGCCCCGCCGGGGATGGGCGGTCAAGAGCAGCCGGGGGTGTCCAGCCACACGCTGCGGTCCAGAATGCGTTCAAGAAGCGCCCAACGTCTCGAAGACTGTGAGACGCTGGAGCACCGCGGGCCAATTCTCCCGCTGCGGGAATTTCTACGCGCTCCTGCGCGGCCGCAAAGTCAAGTCCCGCACTTGCGCGAGAATGCTCGACATCTGCATCCCATTCAATTGCGAGACGAATGGCAGCAATTCCGCGATAAACTGATCTTTTATCAGGTCGCTGATTTCTTCTTGGCGATTGCGTTCGCCGCCTGAAAGCAGATCGGGCACAGTCACCTCCAGCGCTCGCGCCAGCCGCTCCAGTGAAGAGAGCGTTGGCGTGGCTTTCTCGTTCTCAATTTTCGAGACGTAGGTTCGTGGCACCGACATGCGCCCGGCGAGTTGCCGCTGGCTGAGCCCGTTTCGTAGGCGAAGCGAACGGATGGATGCCGCTAGATTCAGATGCCCTGGCCTGTGGCCGTTCGATGGCATCATGACCGGCATCGGCGGGGCAGCGGCTACTTCAGGCTCGTCCTCGTCTAAAGACGTATGGCAGCGGCGGCAGAGATTGTTGGATGTGCGGAATTGAACCAGCAGGCAGCGATCACAGCGAACCACTTCCCTGGAATCTACCGGGGCAAGAGTCGTGGCCATTTAGGTTTGGGAGTTGCCAGAGCGGGCCTCTCCTGGAACCAATTGAGTTACCCTTGATTCCAACCTGCGACGTAATCTGCGGGAGATAGCCTGTGGATGTCAAGGAAAATCTGGGACCAAGCTGGAAAACTCTTATGCAAAAAGCAAAATAGGCCGGAGAAAACCAGGAGAAAACAGGAAATAACTCATGAGTGATCGCGAACGGGCGTGGGGTTTACTAACTGAGTTCACCCAGTCAGAAAGTTTGCGCAAACATGCGTTGGCGGTTGAGGCCTGCATGCGAGCATACGCGCGGAAAATGGGTGGGGATGAAAATTTGTGGGGCGTTGTCGGCCTGCTCCATGATTTCGATTACGAGAAGTGGCCGAGCCTGGACGACCACCCCTACAAGGGCAATGAAATCTTGAAGGAGCGCGGCTACTCGAACGAAGTTCGCCGCGCCATCATGTCGCACGCCGAATACACTGGCGTGACCCGCGACACTCCGATGGAAAAAGCTCTGTTTGCCTGCGATGAGCTAGCCGGATTCATCACCGCGTGCGCACTGGTGAAACCCGGAAAGTCCCTGTCGGAAGTTGAGGCGAAATCAGTACGAAAGAAGATGAAAGACAAAGCGTTCGCGCGTAGCGTGAGCCGGGATGACATAGTTCAGGGCGCGGCCGACCTGGGCATAGATTTGGAAGAGCACATCGCGTTCTGCATCGAAGCGATGAAGGGCGTGGCGCAGGCGCTGGGGTTGGATGGAAGATTGGGTTGAGCGCCGGTCAGGCTGGTGCAAGCGTGGTACCAACAGCGCGGGAGAGCACGGCTTCCAGCGGACTCAAAGCAACTTTTTCTGCAGCGATGAAATCAGCCTCACCGAACCCGCAACTCGCGCGGGCGTATAATCACGTCAAGAAAGCCGTTTTCCCCTGGGGGTTGTCTCCATGAGTTTCCCGCGGACGCTCGGCGAACTTCGCCAAAG
>DAIMDJ010000484.1:0-2379 GCA_036725905.1 Terriglobales bacterium | reverse complement strand
CCCCGTGACCATAGCAGTCACGTTTATCGCTTTGAAGCTGCTCAACCAAAGCTTCAACCTGATGACGCTTGGTGGACTGGCGGCAGCCGTCGGCCTGGTGATTGACGACGCCATCGTCGTGGTTGAAAACATCGTGCTGCATAGGGACGCCGGGCAGGGCCGACTGCAAGCCATTCACAGTGCACTCAAGGAAATCACTGTTCCGCTGGTCGGTTCGACTATCACGCCGATCGTGGTTTTCCTGCCGCTGATTTCGATCACCGGAGTCACTGGAACTTTCTTTCGCGCGCTGGCCATCACCATGGGCGTGGCGCTGTTGACCTCTCTCGCCCTGGCGCTGACCTGGACTCCCAACCTAAGCCAATACTTTATCCGCAGACACGAAAATGATGCGGAAGATCAGGAAGCATCCGAGCATGAATCCATGGAACGGTTGATGGCTGCAGAAGAGGCTTCCCTCGGCAAATTCTTTCATCGTGTGGTGGATTTCCACCAGCGCTGGCTGCGTCGCGCTTTAGAGAAACCACTTTGGCTGGCGGGGCTGAGCGTGCTTCTGATCGCAGCGTCGTACCTCTGCTATCGATTCTCCGGTTCCGACCTAATGCCCGAGATGGACGAAGGCGGGTTCACGCTCGACTATTGGACGCCTGCTGGAGCCTCGCTCGCGGAAACCAATCGTATGGTGCTCCGCATTGAGCAAATCATAAAGGCGATTCCCGAAGTCGAGGGCGCGTCGCGGCGAACCGGCCTGGAGCTCGGGCTTGCAGCCGTAACTGAAGCCAATCGCGGCGACATTCTGGTAAAGCTGAAGAAGGATCGCAAGCGCGCCATCGATGACGTAATGGAAGATGTTCGCGCGAAGGTCAACGCCGAGGAGCCTGCAGTTCGCGTGGAGTTCGTGCAGGTCTTGCAGGATATGATTGGCGACCTCACCAGCGAGCCTGAGCCGATCCAGATCAAATTGTTTTCGCAAAACGCGGCGCTGCTCGACACTTGGGCCCCAAAAGTCGCGGGGGCGATCCGCAAGGTAAAAGGGGTGGTGGATGTTCTGGACGGAATCGAAAACACCATCAGCGGTCCCGCGGTGAACTTCCAGATTGATCCCAGTGTAGCCGCGCGCGCCGGATTCACTCCCGAAGAAGTTGCCACCGATGCCGCCGCTATTCTCGGAGGCGAGCCCGCGGCCACTCCGGTAATTAACAATGACCGCGCCTACACGGTTCGCGTGCGCTTTCCAGCTGGTAATCGAGCATCACTGGAAACCATGAGCAACACTCTGCTTACCAGCAGCAGTGGGCGTACCGCTACGCTGGGAGCACTGGCGACTGTAACCGAATTGCCTCCGCAAACAGAAATTCGCCGCGAAAACCTGCAACGCGACGTCTCGGTCACTGGGCGTCTCGAAGGCACGGACCTCGGCAGCGCCGCATCTGCGGTGCAGAAGACGGTGAACGAGCTTCATTTGCCATCGGCGATTCGCGTGGAATATGGCGGGACTTACAAAGAAGAGCAAAAGTCATTCCGCGATCTGATATTCGTCTTGGTTCTCGCGATCGTGCTGATCTTCATTGTGCTGCTATTTGAGTTCCGCACTTTCGCGGCGCCGACCGCAATTCTGGCTTCCGCCTTGCTCTCGACTTCAGGTGTTTTCATTGCCCTGCTGATTACGCGCACAACCTTCAACATTTCGTCTTTCATGGGCATGATTATGGTTGTTGGCATCGTGGCGAAAAATGGCATTCTCCTGCTCGACGCCGACGAGAAATTCCGTGCGCAAGGTCTCTCCGCCGAAGATGCCATGCTCCAGGCCAGTCGCCGCCGCTTGCGCCCCATCGTGATGACAGCGCTGGCCACTGTCGCGGGCATGTTGCCATTGGCTTTCGCCCTGGGCGCAGGCTCGCAAATGCTGCAACCGCTCGCCATTGCCGTGATCGGCGGAATCCTGATCTCGATGGTCTTGTCGCTGATTATTACGCCAGCAGTCCACTACTACCTGAGCCATGAAAAGGCCCAGCAGCATGAGCTCTCACCGGTGCCCGTGGCTTAACCGACGCGACAGTCCATCAACCCCCCATCCGACAAACGTGGATTCTGATATATCCCTCGCCTACACCACCCGTTACTGACCCTCTCCGAAAGTGATATCTCAGAGTCGCTCCTGCGTATGCAGCTTTGCGGACTCCGACAATTCTTTCACTCGCCACGAAATTCCCGGGGGGACTTGCATCTCCTCAAGTACAGTTATACTTCGTGCCAAGCGTCGGCCACGCCAAAAGGTACAGCATTTACCCGATTGCCTGAGATAATGGTTTGTGGCAGAGTCTGCGATCGATTGGCGATACTGCTTGTATCATCGGGCTGCGTCCCCTGGCTTGCCAT
>DAIMDJ010000483.1:0-2386 GCA_036725905.1 Terriglobales bacterium | reverse complement strand
ACTGTGCCTCTCGAAAATCTCGAAATATCTGAGCGGATGGGAGTTATATTTCCTTCATAATTCTCGTCGATGCTCATTTTTCTCACGACCCTCGTCGCAATTCTGTCCTCGATCCTCCGTTCGCGTGCTGTCATTGAGCTCGAGAACTTGGCTCTGCGCCACCAGATCGGCGTGCTTCAGAGGGCCGCTGCAAAACGCCCGAAATTGACCTCGGCGGACCTCCTGTTGTGGATCTGCCTGTCCCGCCTCTGGCGCGACTGGCGCTCGGCGCTGGCCATCGTCAAGCCAGAAACAGTCCTTGCCTGGCACGACCGGTCCTTTCGCGCGAGGTCCGAGATCTGATCCGCAAGATGTGCCGGGAGAATCCCACTTGGCTGTGCACTCCGCATCCATGGTGAACTACTCAAACTCGGCATCGACATCGGCGAGAGCAGCCGCCGTCTCAGACCTGGCGCACATTCCTGGAGAATCACGCCCAGCAGCTGGTCTCCATCGACTTCTTCACCGTGCCCACGATCCGTTTCCAAATCCTCTACGTGTTTCTGGTATTGGCCCATGACCGGCGTCGCATGCTGCACTTCACTGTGATCGCCCACCCAACTGCGGAGTGGACGGCACAACAGCTGCGGGAAGCGTTTCCTTTTGACCAGCTCCCGCGCTACCTGCTGCGCGACCGCGACGCGATCTTCGGCCATGACTTCCGAGAACAGGAGCCAGATATGGACATCTGCGAAGTTCTGTCTGCACCGCACTCGCCTTGGCAGCGAGCCTATGTGGAGCGAGTGATTTGATCTTTTGTTGAGGGCTTCAGTACGATTGCGGAACGGAGGAGACGAGTTGGACGCACCAAGAGTGCCATCAAGCCGGCGAGGATGCGGTCTGACGCGGATAAATTGGGGGATCGATGCCGGGAGCGATTCACGATCACGAGTTGGTGCTTGAGGAGAAGCGACTCCACAACTAGGCGTCCAAGGTTTCGGGGCTAAGCGGACGATCCGGCTAAGGGCTTCTTAAGTAGGGGCCAATGGAGCCAATGGACTGTCAGGCGGACAGGTGCCGCTCCAGATGGTATGATAGCACGTAAATGTAGGAGCGATACCATGAGCGGCGCAACCGGAAATTTTAAAAACTACGAAGACCGCATCATCCGCGATAGAGGAATCTGCGGAGGGGAGCCTGTCTTCAAGGGCACGCGGGTCACCCTGCGCACCGTACTCGCCAGCCTAGCCGGCGGAGATTCCGCCGAAGAGATTCTTGCCGATTTCCCTAGCCTGAAAGTCGAGGACATTCAAGCGGCCATTGCTTTTGCCGCCGCTTCCGCCGAAGAGGACTTGCCGGTCCCAACAGTTCCGCACATTCGATGAAGATCAAGCTGGACGAGAATCTTCCTCTTCGCCTTGCGACCCTGTTGAAAGACCTCGGGCACGACGTTCATACGATACATGACGAGCTGCTTCTCGGTCATGCAGACATGGAGATTTGGGAAGCGACGCAGAAGGAATCGAGATTTCTGATTACCCAAGACTTGGATTTCTCGGACTTGCGGCAGTTCGCACCTGGTTCGCACCACGGCATCTTGCTCGTGCGTCTTCGCTCGCCAAATCGAAGAGACTTGACTGAGCGGATTGGGGAATTATTTCAAAAGGAAAACGTCAGCGAATGGACCAGTTGTTTTGTTGTTGCCACAGAACGCAAAATTCGAGTGCTAAAGCCGGGGAGCAAGCAGAATCCCTAGAACTACGGTACTCCCGATGAGAGCAAGAAAAAATCAGAAGGTGATCGACCACAGCAGTTCGACTTTCGATAGCTTTCTGGAAGAGGAAGGAACCCAAAAGAAGTCGAAGCGGTTGCGATTAGGCGTGTGCGGGAGTGGACGTCTGCCCAAGTAAGCCGCCACCCTAAAGAAAACTGAGCATCCAGGGCGAAATTACTGACAGGCGACTGCGCCTGCCTACCGTCTGCCTGATCGCCCCAGTTTCAGTCCAAGTTCGGTCCAATTCAAGGGCGAGATAAATGACGCGCTTCCTCGTAGCGACACCAGCAGCGGCACTTAGAATTTTGTACTGCGTAACTTCTAAGCAGGGGGCCGCAGGTTCGAGTCCTGCCGGGCGCGCCATCTCATTGAACTGAAAAGAGTATGAAAAATCGCTCTTCACCGTTGACCTTCTACTCACAAACCAGACGCTCTTATGAACTGAGAACTACGGGCGCCCGGCGCAACTATCACCTCATCAAGCACGTACAGTGGCCACTTCAACTGCTCCACCATCAACTCTCGGTCCATTCGGTCCAGATGGGGCTTGTTCGGACGGAATCTCAGAGTCCAGAACTGTTCGCCAGGTCTAATCTTGGCGAAGTTCCACGTTCTTTGACCTTGCAGCAGCTG
>DAIMDJ010000482.1:0-2390 GCA_036725905.1 Terriglobales bacterium | reverse complement strand
ATTTTCAATATCTCAGGCTCCAATGCAACATATTCCAGGTAAAGACAAACCACACTACCCCAATCGCTGCCATGCCGATCAGGGTGTCGCCGATCCGGCTCCATAGGCAGCGATCAGATTGTCGCCACGACCGGAACGCGTTCCAAATAGCGACCACGGTGCCCAGCACTCCCACCTCGCCTATTAACTGGATCAGGCGCAACCAAATGTTGTAACGGGGACTGAGCAGGCCAATGTCCTTGAATGCCAAAGTAAAGAAGATGGCGAACCCTGCAAAAAACAGCAGATCTAGCAGGCTCACGATGCGCACCAGAAGCCGCAAGTGCCGCTGTTCGGGAGCAAGATTCAGCTTCTGCCCATAGTGCCACCGGATCAGCGCGGCAATTGGCCAGAGCAGCACTGCCAGCAGAAGTATTACCAACGACCCAATGATCAGTGGTAGATGGAATGCGCTGTTTTCATACCAGTGAGCTTTTTGGAAGACCATGAATGGATAATCGATCACCGCAATAGGATTTCCAGAGCTGTCACGCTTGAACCCAATCCGGTCCTGGCCGTTGACGTCCCGGAACATCAGAGGACCGATCTCGCGAAACTTCTTCGGCTCTCCATTTAAGTCCTTGAAGTCGCCGACGCTGATGGTACCGTCATCATTTACCGACAGCTTTGATTGGTCCGCCACACCAAGCACCTTCAGGATGGTCGTCTCAGAACGACGGCTGACGATGTAATGGCCTGCCAGCGACTGCGCATCCTGGGCGGCAGTGCTTACTTGCGAACCCGCAGGCGCTTTATAAGGAAAATAGCGATCGAGAAACTTGTGCCACACCGCCTCGCGCGCACCGATCTCGCCTTTTCCAGCGCTGTTGTAGGAAATAAAAAAGCCGAGATTCGCATCAGGTATCAGGTGCAGGTCGCTATGGAAATACTGAGTGTCGCCGCCATGTCCGATGATGCGATGCCCATTTCTTTTCTCTTCATAGAAGCCGAGTGCCATGGCATTCATGTCGGGTAAGTTTTCAAATTGACGGGAATGCATGAGCTTCGCCGTCTCCGGCCGCAAAATCTGAGCCCCTTCATAAGTCCCGTCTTGCAAGTGCGCAATCATGAAATGCGCCATGTCGGCGGCGGTGACGGAGGAACTTCCGGCAGGCGGGACGTTGACATATTCGAAAGACTTAGGCGGCTGTGACGCAACGTCGTAGCCGTTCGACATCATGGGCTTCAGATCGTCAAGCAGCGGCTGGCGAAAGGTGGAATGGTTCATGCCCAGCGGCTTGAGAATGTGCTCGTCGATGTAATCGAAGTACGGCTGCCCGGACACGCGTTGCACAATATATCCAGCCAGCCCGGTCCCATAGTTCGAATACGCCGGAGTCGTCCCTGCAGGAAAAATGCGCGCCGGCAGATGTTCCTTCAGATAAGTGTCGAGCGGCGTCAGGTCTTTTGCATCATTAACAAAAAGGGCCTGGACAGTTTCCTCGAATCCCGGCGTATGAGTCATGAGGTTGCGCAGGGTGATTGGCTTCCCATAAGCAGCCGGAATTTTGAAATCGATATACTCGTTCACGTCGCGATTGAGATCCAGCTTGCCCTGCTCCACTTGCTGCATCACTGCCGTCCAAGTAAACAGCTTGGAAATCGATCCGGGGCGGAACAGTGTGTTGTCGGGAGAGACAGCAACTTTCTTCTCCACGTCGGCGTAACCATAGCCTTGCTTGAACAGCACCTTGCCGTCCTTGACGATCATGATTACCGCGCCGGCGATATCCTCGCGCGCCAACTGTAACGGCATCACGCCAGCGAGGAACGCCTCGACGTCAGCCGCGGTGAGTTCATGTGTGGTCGGGATCGGAGGCTGCTCGGCTTCAACCGGAGGCTTCTTCGCTTTGGGAACTAAAGGATTCGGGACTTGCGGCTTCTGAGCCCAGGCCGAAGCCGTCATCATCAGGAGCATAACTGCCAAATATGGAAACCGGTGGACGGGCCCGAATATCCCGCTAGCAGCAGTGCTCGTATTCACGATGAAGTCCTCCTTCGGCGCATTGAAGAGTGCGCGCTTGCAAGCAGCCACCATTCTGTCGTCGAACATCCCAAACTAAAAGTTCAGCTTTAGCGCGAACTGAATAATTCGCGGCGAAACCGCAGTACTCAGGATCTGTCCAAAAGTAGCTGAATCCTGCTCGTAATCGGGATCGGAAAACTGCGGGGTATTGAAGGCATTGAAAAACTCCGCCCGGAATTCTACATTCGACTGCTCATTCGGCCACGCCGTACGGAATTCCTTGATCAGCGACAGATCCGTGTTGCGCTAGCACGTCGATGGCTGAAGAGCCTTGTTCCATTTCCCGAACAATTCAGAGAAAACCTCGCGCCCGTCATCGGAAAGA
>DAIMDJ010000481.1:0-2390 GCA_036725905.1 Terriglobales bacterium | reverse complement strand
ATACCAAAAGAAGCAAGCGCAGAGCGAATCAAACGCTCTTATCGCAAACTCGTCAAACTCTATCACCCCGACCAGTTCCCCAGCCGGTCGAGGGAGCAAGCTGAAGCAGAGAAGCGGATGAGAGACATCAACGTTGCCTACTCAGTACTCTCAAAACCGCTCAGTCGGATGCGCTACGATGCAAAACTCAACGAGCGGGCATTCTTTCGGATACAGGTAGACCCGGAGCACTGTTCCAGGTGCGGGAAGCTGACCGGTCATTGGCAGAGCAAACTTAGAAAAGCGGCATTCTGCCCAGTCTGTATATAGGCAGGCAATCTTCGTGGCTTATCATCATCACAAGAATTCTCCCAACTTTCCTAGGCGCTAGTAGAGGCTCAGTTTCACTTGGTGCGTGGTTTGGCTTTGCGTTCTTGGCGGCAGTTCTTTGCGAGCTTTGCGGTAAAGAAGAACTTAACCGCGAAGAACGCCAAGGATTCGCAAAGGACGCAAAGCAAGTCCTTAGGCCAAGGGGCAAACTGCACCACTACCTAGGCGCTGAAGCGCATCAATGAACACCCCATCGTCCAACCTTGCCGATGCAGACCTGCTCGACACCTTCCCGGAAACTCCTTTGTGTGGATTCCGCTCGTCGGCATTACGGCGCCAGTTTGTTGGCGAAGATAAGACGAAAAATGTTCGACTGCGCTCAAATATGTCAATCCCCCAGACTGGCATAGCGCATCGAAATTGATATCCCCGCCGCATTGAATTGCGGGGGAACAAAGGTGGGTGGAACAATGATGGAACGGAAGCTTACTGTCGCGGAGATCATACTCATCGCAGGAACCCGCGTCGCACTGGGCGCTGGGATCGGCCTTTTGCTTTCCACCAGGCTAAACAACGATCAACGCAAAGCCGCAGGACTTGCTCTGGCACTGGTCGGAGGTCTTACTACTATTCCGTTGGCCTTAGGTGTGATGGGCAAAAGAGCGACCACCACGGAGATCAGGCCAGCGGCGTAGCCCTGACTCCACTAGGTGGGCAAATCGCAGCACGACAATCGTTGAGAAAATCGGACGAAGCTCGCGGCGCACATCCTATCCGCTGGTGGCGTTGGGTGCAGGCTGCTATGGACTTGGAGGCGTTCAGCCCTGCTGTCGCGCGTGGACAATGAAACGCTTCGGTGCCGATCCCACGTAATAAAACGGATAGCACGTCACCAATGTGAGCTCCGGATCTTTAGTTCGATTCAGCACTTGAACATCATTAGGATCGACGATTTCCATGCTGTCCACTCGATATCGGAAGACACCGTGCGAAGTTGTCAGGGTGATCATGTCGTTGGAACGAATCTCGCGCACCGGCCGAAAAAAAGTGTCGCGGTGGGCTGCGATCCCAACGTTTCCCATTGTGCCCGGAAGGGCAGTGTCTGGAACATGGCCGGCAGCGACGCGCAGAATGCGCGAATCGGATCCTTCCAGAACGATCACTGAGACGTGAAGGCGAGGAATTTCCATGCGCCCGATGATGTCTCCGGGGCGTGGCCGGGCGAGCACCTGATCTCGCCCATCGTTTCCGCCGCTGACATGTAGCATCTGCTGTTGGAGCACATGGTCGGCGGTTCTTTGAAACCACCGCTCTGCAACAAACAGGTATCCCGAGTAGATAAGAGCGAGCGCGCCCGCTAAAATGAGGGCGCGCCCGAGGGTTTTCCGTAAACTGATCCGCATCGGAACCTGCTACTCGCGTTAACTCTGTTGGCGAAGCCGGTAGAGCATTGTCGAGCCGCCACACAGCAAACCAAGCCCAATCAGCGGCAGTGCCAGAAAATCACCGGCCGTTTTTGGCAGGCTTGCTGGCACGCTTTCCATGAGGATGGGCTGCGCGGGCGTCTGCTGGGCGACGATCTGCTGTTCTTGTTGCTGCACAGCATCCGCTTGCTGCTCAGACGGGAGCGTGGGAGGCGTGATCGCTTCGGCAACTGGCGCGGCCGGGGGGGCGGGCTCAGAATTGGCGGCTGCTAGTTGCGTCGTCGATTTTGGATAGACAAATTCGACGCCGTAGTTATCACCGGGATAGAACCAGCTGTGCAAGGCTTCCGGTGTTCCCGAGGGACGTTCCTCGAACGAGATCACGTTTTTTTCCGTGGGGGTGAGACGGTAATCGGGAACGGCCAGGATCGTGGCAAGGAGCCTGCTGTGATCTTCAGAGAAGATCTGCACAATGCCGCGATCCGACTGACTGTCAGCTAGCTTAAATACGTAAGTGCCGGGCAGCAAAACTTGGCCGGGCACTTCGACCGGAGAGCTGAATGTCACAACGGTTTCCTTGTCCCATCCATCCGCCATAGCACTTGGTGCAGCTACGAATGTGACTAGTGCCACAAGCAGACTCAACAACGCGAATTT
>DAIMDJ010000480.1:0-2394 GCA_036725905.1 Terriglobales bacterium | reverse complement strand
TTGGCGAGCGCCTCGGCGAGATGGCGCGTGCCCAGCACCCGGCTTTCTAGAATCCGGCGTTTTTTTGCTTCACTCCAGCGGCCAACAACGGATTCTCCCGCCAAGTGAATTACGGCTTCGAAACCGGAGACTGACTCCGGAGCCAGCGACTGCTGCGGATTCCACGCAATCTGGCCTTCGCCACTAGGTTTGCCGCGGACCAGGCGTGTGACGCTGTACCCACTCATCTTGAGTGAAGGTAGCAACGCAGTGCCGATCGGGCCGGAGACGCCGGAGACGAGAATGCGGGAGGAGTTCACGCGAGAGATAAATGTAGCAGATCATGAGCCGCGCAGATCGCTGTCTTCATCACTCATTGGCGCACTTACGCTGCGACCGCCCCTCACGGCGGTGTAAGATAACGCGTTCATCGAGCCGGACCCGAAACCGTACTATGCAACTCACGTATCTCGAGGCCATCCGCCAGGGAATTTGGGAGGAAATGGAGAAGGATCCCACTGTGTTCTGCATTGGCGAGGACATTGGTATCTACGGTGGGGCCTTCAAAGTCACTGACGGTTTCATCGACCGTTTCGGCCCGGAGCGCGTCATCGACACGCCCATTGCTGAGTCCGCGATCGTGGGTGCTGCCTTCGGGGCGGCGCTCACCGGCATGCGTCCTGTCGCCGAGTTTCAGTTTATGGATTTCATTGGCTGTGCCTTCAACCAGATTGTCAATATGGTTGCGAAGGCTCACTATCGTTGGGGAGCGCCAGCACCGCTGGTGATTCGCGGCCCGAGTGGCGGCAATGTGCATGGTGGGCCGTTTCACTCGCAGAATCCGGAGATGTGGTTCGTGCACGCGCCCGGGCTGAAGGTAGTCTGCCCGGCGGGCGCATACGACGCCAAGGGGCTAATTAAAGCGGCCATTCGCGACAATAATCCGGTTCTTTTCTTCGAACATAAATACCTTTATCGCCGCATCAAGGAAGAAGTTCCCGCTGACGATTACATTGTGCCGCTCGGGAAAGCGCGGCTCGCGCGGGAAGGGCGTGATCTCAGCATCATTACGTATGCTGCGATGGTGCACACAGCGCTTGAAGCGGCTGAAATCCTGAGCAAGGAGGGGATCGATGTCGAGATTCTTGATCTGCGGACGGTCTCGCCCCTTGATCGCGAAGCCATCGTGCAAACGGTACGGAAGACAAATAAGGTCATCATTCTTCACGAGCACCAGCGTACTGGCGGCCTTGCTGGCGAGATTGCCGCAATCATCAATGAAGAAGCATTCGACGATCTAGACGCACCGATAGTCCGAATTACTGCGCTAGACACTCCAGTGCCGTTTTCGCCGCCACAAGAAGAATATTTCCTGCCCAAAGTTGCCGATGTGGTCCGTGAAGCGAGAAAATTAAAGGCTTATTAACGGGAGAGCGGCAGGCGAACTTCGCCTGCCGGAAAAGGCCGTAGTGATGCACGAATCCCTTGTAACCGTCGCCACGTTCTTCAACCAGACTGAATTTCTGCTCGCCCGCGCCCGTCTCGAATCGGCCAATATCGAGTGCTTCGCTCAGGATGAGAACATGCTTCGCATTGCGGGTTGGCATTCGCATATACTCGGCGGGATCAAGTTGCAAGTCCGCCAATCCGATGCGCCGGATGCCATGACTATCCTGCGCGACACCGCACCTATTAATCTGTAACCTTCAGAAGTGCGAATGCTCTGTAGGAGGGAAGATGCGGAACTTCATTCTAGGCGTCATCATAACTTTGCTTGTGCTGGTTGCGGGGGGATTGTGTCTGGCGCTGCTCGGTTTTGTGCACACCAATGCAGATGCCACTCCGCCAAGCTGGGAACAACGGATCGCCATGAGTTCTCTGGATGCCGCCATGGAGCGCCATGCGCCTCGGGTAAACAACCCAGTGCCCCCGACCGACGACAACATTATCGACGGCATGAAGCTGTATACGATGAACTGCGCGGGGTGTCACGGCGGGCTCGACAACAAGCCGAGCCTGCTGGCCCATTCCCAGTATCCGCCCCCTCCGCAGCTTATCCTCGAGCCGCTCGATGATCCCGAGTGGCACATTTTTTACGCTATCCGAACCGGGGTCCGCTACAGCGGCATGCCCGCATGGAATAAAGCGCTCAGCGAGCAGGACATGTGGAAGGTGACGGCATTTCTTTCGCGCCTGGACAAGCTTTCTCCGGCTGTTCAGGAGTACTGGAAAAAATCGTTCGGGGTCAGCCCACAGGCCAGTCATGAAAAAAGTGCGCACGAACATGACAAGGACTAATCGCGCCGATCAAAGTGAATGCGAGAAGTCTCTGAATATCCATCTTGCGGTTCGCATCGCAGCAACCCGGTAGCAAGAGGGTCCTTAATTACTTCCCTTCCGCATATCAGGTCCGCG
>DAIMDJ010000479.1:0-2398 GCA_036725905.1 Terriglobales bacterium | reverse complement strand
CTCTCTCGCTCTTAAGTTGAAGGGATCGCTGTAATCGCAAGAAATTAAATTTGTTACACCATACCACGGGCATACGGGCGACGTCGGTTCAAAGAGGTCACAGACCGTGACCGTACCGGAGCATCGAAAATCAGGAACGCCGCTCGTGAGAGAACTGTAAACGAAGGTTGCAAACACTTTCACAGTGCCATTGCATCCTCGGGGAACTTGCGATAGACTGCTCCGCGTTGTACCCGTGGCGCCATTACCATCCTGGCGCTGGTTAACGTTAACCTCCCCTGAAAGAACAAAGTTCTTTTCCACTTTCTGGCTCCAGGAAATCTGGGGTGGCGGCGAACTTATTCTTTCTTTCCGACGTCTGACCAGTTCGATTTTTCGAACTTGCGGGCACTTGCGCCACTGGAGGGCCTATGCAGCCTGTTCCTGGTTCTGGGGAGGAAATGATTCGGGTACTCGTCGCCGATGATACTCGCATCCACACTCAATTGTTGGCTGATGCGCTGCGACGGGATTCTCTTCTGGAAGTAATCAGCTCACCTTCCCATTCACGTGATCTGGTGGAAGCCGCCCGTGCCCAGAAGATTGACGTGGTTGTCCTCAGCGCCAGTCTGGATGAAGATCCGCAGCGGGGCTTTGAAGTTTTGCGCGAGCTGCGCGTTTCTGATCCGCAGATTCGCGCCGTTATGCTCTTGGATTCATCGAAGCGCGAATCCATTCTTCAGGCTTTCCGCGTTGGCGCGAGAGGAATTTTCAGCCGTCACGAATCTGTCGAGAATCTTTCGAAATGTATTCGCAGTGTTCATGATGGCCAGATCTGGGCCAACAGCCAGCAGATGTCATTTGCGGTGGAAGCACTGGCTTCTTCACCCGTAATTCGTGCTGTGGACGCCAAAGGCCTAAGTTTGCTATCGAAGCGTGAATTGGAGGTGGTACGTAGACTCGCTGAAGGCTTGAGCAACCGCGAGATCGCAGAACGCCTCGGTCTAAGCCAACACACCATCAAGAATTATCTATTTCGCGTGTTTGACAAACTGGGCGTATCCAGCCGCCTAGAGCTTCTCTTCATGACTCTCAATCACGCGGCCTACTTCAAGCCAGCCGCGGCCGAGAAGTCGAATGGGAATGGCAGTATTTCTCGTGAGAAGGGCAGCACCCCCGAGCGTGCGAATGGAGGCTCTCCTGAGCCTCATATTCAGAAGCAACCTGCGGCGGATCACGTTGCACGGTTACATGTAGTGCCTGCCGCGGCGCCAGAGCAGCGGCGCAGCCCTGAAAAAGTTTCTGGAAACCAGTCGCATCAGAACATTGTGTCCGCGGGCGGCGCGGATCTGTAATTCGGCTACGAAGTTTGCCGCATTCGTCGTAACGTGATCAAGGTGACCTCAGGTGGACAATAGAAGCGCACGGGCAGACGAATGGTACCAATCCCAATATTCGTGTAGAGAGTTAAGCCACGGATTCGGCGCAATCCTCTGGGATATTTCCTTCCTAATGGCGGCAAATAAGGCGCACCGATTAGAGGAAACCGAACCTGCCCTCCGTGGGAATGGCCCGACAACTGAAGATCCACCGGATAATGCGAAACGGCATTAGCAACATCCGGCTCATGGGCGAGTAGAACGACCGGCTCGGTTCTTGGAACCGGCCGCAACGTCAACTCCAGATCAGATTGCCGTTCGAGCACATCATCGAGTCCAGCTAGCCAAAGTCGCTGTTCACCTTCCTCGAATGGAATGGCGCGGTTCCGTAGAACCGTGATGCCCTTCGCCTGTAAAGCTTCGGTGATCCGGTGCGGATCTGAACCGGCATCATGATTCCCCAGAATAGCCAGCACTCCACGTCGAGCGTGCACTTGCGCCAACAGATTCGCGCAAGGCTCGATGAATCTGGCAGCTCTCTTGCTCCCGCCCAGATATTTCTTGAACAGTGGGACCGTCACGAAATCGCCTGTCAACACTACTAAGTCAGCACCCAATCCATTGACAATGTCGATCGCTTTGCGAATCGAGACTACCGAAAAATGTTCGTCGTAATGGAAATCGCTCATTTGCGCGATCCTGATTCCATCCCAGGCTTCGGGCAAACGCGCGAGGGGAACTTCAATCCGCACCAGCCTTGGGTGATTGGGTTCAAGAATTGCACTCTCAGCCGCTATGGCCAGAGCGCCAGTCGCGAGCGCGGCTTTAAGGAAGTTTCTTCGATTAAGGAATTGTGACAAACGTGATGCTTTCTCTTGGCTTCAACACGGTCCTGAATCATGTACACAAGCTAGAAGCAAATCTACGCAGTATCGTTGCTACACACCATGCGTTGTCGAAATCAACAAGAAGCACGATTTTGCGCTCACATACATCCGATGAACCGAGCTGCGCTCAATTCATCGGTGCGGAGTCGGCGC
>DAIMDJ010000478.1:0-2404 GCA_036725905.1 Terriglobales bacterium | reverse complement strand
TGATCGGCGGATTGAGGAAATATTTCTGCAGCAGATGAACAATCCGATGTTTCATCTTCCCGCGCTCACAATTTCGTGACCAACCGGCCAACACTGGAAGGCACCGCGGGTGAGCATCGGCCCGAGAAAATTCGGAGTATTGCATTCGGCCCGATAATCTTCATCTCCCACCGGTCACTCGCCGAGAACCGATAATTGAAACCCGCCAATCTACGGATTCAAAAGCACGTGCTCGATGAGGGCAAAGTGTGCAGCATTTCCATCAAGACCCAGGCGTAAGTAAGAAACAGCCGGGCCGCCTACAGACTACGCCGGTGTCCCCGAATTCGCTCCCCCGTACAGGATAGGTGTAAATCTCACTCCAAACTTAGGCTCTTAGAAAAGCCGTACATCGACGCCTGCGAACCGGTAAAATGGAATCTAAATTTTATCGAAACGCACATAAGGGATGTCCGTCGATCGCGTTAGGGCCACACTGCAGCACTATGTCCCCCAGCTCCTTCTCCGCGGCTTTGCCAGTGGCAGGCGCAATCCACTGTATGTGTTTGATAAAAGAACTGGTCAATCATTTCGCTCGTCCGTCCGCAATGCTGGCTGCGAACGGGGGTTTTATGACCCCCGCAACCAGTCGGCCGTCAACGTTGACGAGTGGATGAAGCAGGCAGAGGCAGAGGCCGGGTCGCTAGTTGTGGACATCCGTCGCCAGGGAAACCTGAGAAATCTAACTCAAAGTGATCGTGAATGGCTCGCGGCCTTCGTTGCTATCCAGATGGTACACACCAGGCGGCAACTCACGGCCCAGGACGATCTGGCACGGACGCTCGCTTCCGCACTTCGCGAACGGGGCATGGATCCCAGCAGCATTCCAGGTTTTGACGAATTCGATGGCGACAAACTGCGGGCTGAATTTCTTGGAGGCATTCAGTCCCTTTCCCTGAAGGTCTTTCCCTATCTGAATGAGAAATCCATCGTGATGTTCGCTTCAGACCGCGCGAATCCATGCTGGATTTCAGATCATCCCGCCGTCCGATACAACAGCTTGAATCCTGGCGACGGCGTTTGTGGGACTCTGGGGGTGGCCAACACTGGTGTCGAGATATATCTTCCCATTGGCTCACAGTCTGTGCTTGGTTTCCTCTGCACCAGCATTGAAGAATATTTTCGAAAGGCACGCAAACTCTTCCCTGCCGCGTCGGCCCCTGCCGCTGTCGAGGAAATGTTGAATGGGATATCTGCAGGTGAGCCAATCCGCGCTGAGCCAGTAAATGTGATGTTCTTCAACTCGCTGCAAGTCGCTCAATCTGAGCGATATCTATTCGCTGAGCACGATAATTTCGAGCTCGCCTTGCAGATGCTGCGCGATAATCCGCGATTCAAGGAAGGGCCGAAACCGCAGGTTGTGGCGTAATCGCAACCCAAATACCCACAGGAGAATTTGACAACCAAAACCTCCAGTCCTAAGCTGTTGCTCCGTAAACGCCATCAGAGTCGAGGAAGCTCACAAGTCCGATCTCAAAAAACGAGGAGGCAATTCCATGAACCGGAGCTCGACTTCGTTCGTATTCGCCTCAGTCCTCGCCGTCGCCGCGTTGGTCGGCCTGGCATGGGCCGCCAATGTGGAAGAAGAATTGAAGAAGCTCGAAACAGATCGCGCGGCTGCAGCGGTTAAAGGCGATGTGGCAACGCTCGAAAAGCAAACGTCTGACGACTACACGTTCATCAACTTGTACGGCCAAATGTCGGACAAGTCGCAAATGGTAAACAACTTCAAAACCGGCCGAACCAAGATCACCTCTAATGAGGTTTCCGATATGAAGGTGCGCGTGTATGGCAACACTGCGGTGATTACCGGTAAGGCCGATGTCGCAGGAACGATGGCGGGAAAAGATACCAAGGGCCAAATTATGTTCACGCGCGTCTACGTGAAGAAAGGCGGCAGTTGGCAATCCGTCGCTTTCCAGCAAACCCTTGTCCCAACTCCCTAGACAAAGTTACGGACCGAGAGCTATGACTGCTCTCGGTCCGAATTTCCCATGCCGAAGCCCTTCCGATTCGGCTTCGCCGAATCCACGCGAGAATCACCCATCCATATCAATCCGCACCGTAAGCAGTTGCGTCCCAAGTAAGCGCACGACACTGGCATTCGCGGCGCTGCTCGGCAATTGAGTGGCAAGCCACCGTTGGCGCTCCCTGGGATCATCTTCCGGAAGCAACTGTGCCGTGCCGTTTTGCCAGCGAGCAAGCAATCCGTGGCGCAGTTTCAACCGCACTCGCGGGTTGCTCGCAATATTGCGAACATAGCCCGCCTTCATGCCGTGCTCCGCCACGATCCAGAATTGATTGTCGACACGCCCATCGCCCACCGGAGTGCGCCGCGGCTTGCCCGTCTTGCGACCCAAAGTTT
>DAIMDJ010000477.1:0-2430 GCA_036725905.1 Terriglobales bacterium | reverse complement strand
GTTTTGCGTATGCTCTTGCTAGGGCTTCGGGCGAGCCAATCTTAGCAAAGGGGCAAAATTTTGCCCTGACGGACATAGAACTCTGCACAAACTGAGAGGACGAATCCTACTCTTCCTCTTCCTTCACCTCTCCTCTTTCCGCTTTCGCCTTCTCGATAATCTTTTCCTGCAACTGCGCCGGCACGACGTCGTAATGATGCATTTCCATGTTGAAGCTGCCCCGCCCCTGGGTCATCGAAGTGAGATCCGCGCCATAAGTTAACATCTCAGACATCGGGACTTCCGCCTTCACAATCGTGTTGCCGCCCTTATTGTCCATGCCCTGAATGCGCCCACGACGGCTGTTTAGGTCGCCCATGATCGAACCGGCGAACTCGTCGGGCACGGTGATTTCGACGTTCATAATCGGTTCAAGCAGTGTGGGCTTGGCCTGCTCCATGGCTTTCTTGAACGCGATGCGCCCAGCCAACTGGAATGAGAGATCGTTCGAATCCACGTCGTGATACGAACCGTCATAGAGAACCACTTTAAAGTCCACCACCGGATATCCGGCCAGATAACCGCGCGAGGCAGCATCTTTAATTCCCTTTTCCACCGCAGGAATAAAGTTTCTAGGAATGGCGCCGCCGAAAATGTCGTTCACGAACTCGAATTCAGAGCCGCGCGGCAGCGGTTCCATTTTGATCTTGCAGTCGCCATACTGACCATGGCCGCCAGTCTGCTTCTTGTGACGGCCCTGAACGTCGGCGCGTCCGCGAATGGTCTCGCGATAAGGAACCTTGGGCGCCTTTAAATTCACCTCAGTGTGGTACCGCTTCTTCATCTTCGCCACGGCCACTTCAATGTGCTGCTGCCCTGTGCCCGCGATGAGGAATTCCTTGGTCTGCGGATCACGAAAGAAGCGCAGCATGGCATCTTCTTCCATCAGCTTGTGAATACCTGGGCCAAGCTTGTCTTCATCGGCGCGAGTCTTCGGCTCGATCGCGAATGTGATGGCGGGCTCTGGCAGTTTCACGCGCGGATATTGAATCGGCGCCGACTTGTCGCCCAGCGTGTCGCCAGTCAAAGTGTCTTTCAGCTTAGCGACTGCCCCAATATCGCCCGCGTGCAACTCGGTCACGGGCACAGCGGTCTTCCCCTGCATGATGGAAATGTGCGCCAGCTTTTCTTGCGTGTTGCGGGTGAAGTTTTGCAGCGAGGTGTCATTCTTCAGCACCCCAGAAAAAACTTTGAAGTATGAAATGCGGCCGGCGAAGGGATCAGATACCGTCTTGAACACATACAGCGATACCGGCTCGGAATCCGCTTCCTTGCGCTGCGGGGGCTCGCCGTTGCCGGAAGTGACCTCGCCGCGGATGGCTTCATGCTCGGACGCTGCGGGAGTGAACTCAACAATGAAATCCATCAGACGGTCAGTGCTGATGTTGCCCAGACCCGAGGCAAACAGGACAGGAAAGATTTTGTCCTCGCGAATGGCATCATGCAAAGCCGGGATCAGGTGCTCCTCAGGAATCGTGCCCTTGTCGAAGAACTCCTCCATTAGCGCGTCGTTGCCCTCGGCGATCATCTCCACGAGTTTTTCGTGGGCTGCCTGAGCGATATCTTTCATGTCAGCGGGAATCTCGCCCTCCTTACCTTTGCCATTCCCGCCAAGTTCGTAGCTATACGCTTTCATGCGGACCAGATCGACCACGCCGCTCAAGTTCTTCTCTTTTCCGATCGGCAGCTCCAGAGGAATAACAGTTCTTCCAAACGCGTTGGTGAGCGAGTCCAGCACTCTTTCCGCATCCGCGCGCTCACGATCCATGCGGCTCGCCACAATGACTCGCGGCGTCTTATATTCCTCGCAATAATTCCAAACTCGCTGCGTGACCACTTCCACTCCGGCCACGCCATCAACGACGATTAAAGCCGCATCGACGACGGGCAAGACCATCTTGGCTTCGTGGACGAACATATTGAAGCCAGGTGTATCAAGCAGATTGATCTTGGTCTTGCCCCACTCCGCGTATGCCAGGCCCGTCGAAATCGACATCTTCCGCACAATCTCTTCGTCGTCGTAGTCGGTGGTAGCGCTGCCATCATCAACGCGGCCCATCCGTTGGCTCGCGCCGGCGGTGTACAACATGGCCGAGACGAGGGAGGTCTTTCCCGCGTGCCCGTGCCCCATCACGGCTACATTACGGATATTCGCGCCTTCATAAACTTTCATGAGTTCGCTCCTTCGGCAGGCCCCCTCTATAGACCACGTAGGGACAGCCGCCCTCGGCTGTCCGGCCGAGCGAAGCTCGGCATGTTTCTCGGGAAACAGGATCTAAACAACGGCGGGGCATAGGATCCAGAGACGAAGAGGACGATCTGCCTACCGCAATCAAACCGTCTGCCAAAACTCAAGATGCTAACACACGGGAATTTAGCGGCTCAACTACA
>DAIMDJ010000476.1:0-2431 GCA_036725905.1 Terriglobales bacterium | reverse complement strand
GTCGCGCCCAGCGGATGGCCTAGCGCAATCGCGCCGCCGTTGACGTTCACTTTGTCGCGATCCAGACCCAATTCTTTTTCGACCGCGAGATATTGCGCCGCGAAGGCTTCGTTCACTTCGATCAAATCAATGTAGTCCAGCGTCAGCCCCGCTTTTTGCAGCGCGATCTTCGTCGCGGGCACGGGTCCTCGACCCATGATCTTTGGTTCGACGCCCGCAATCCCCCAGCTCACAATGCGCCCGAGGGGCTTGATTCCGCGCTTACCGACTTCATCCAGTGACGTCACGACTACTGCCGCGCCGCCATCCACAATCCCGCTCGCATTCCCAGCCGTGACCGTTCCGTTTTTCCCAAATGCAGGCTTCAGCTTCGCTAAACCTTCCAACGTCGTTTGGGGCCGCCGGTGATCGTCTTCGTTCAGACTCTCGCCGGAGAGCTCGCCCTTGGAACTTTTCAACTGCACCGGAACAAGCTCCTCCTGCAGACGTCCTTCTTTATAAGCAGCATCGGCTCTCTGTTGCGAGCGCAAGGCAAATTCATCCTGCATCTCGCGTGTGATTCCATGTTGCGAGCCGTACAGTTCTGCCGTGTTCGCCATATACGAGCCGCAATAAGAATCGAGTAACGCGACCATGAGTGAATCTTCGAGCTTGCCACCTGGTGCAAGGTTGAATCCGTCTCGACCACGAATACAGAATGGCGCTTGCGACATGGCTTCCATGCCGCCAGCAAGCACAACATTAGCTTCGCCAAGCTGGATCATCTGCGCCGCATTCACGATCGCTTGCATGCCGCTTCCGCACAGACGATTCACTGTCAGTGCGGGAGTTTCAATGGGCAACCCGGCCCGCAGCGCCACATGACGCGCACCGTAGAGCGCATCTCCCGAGGTCTGCTGCGCGTTTCCAAATACAGCGTGATCAAACTGCCCCGGATCCAATCCCGCACGTTCAATCGCGCACTTCCCCGCAATCGCGCCGAGTTCCTGCGCAGTGAAGTCCTTCAGCTTTCCGCAATAGCGACCAAAGGGGGTTCGCGCACCGCTGACAATTGCAATATCACCAGGTTTTAACATGAGTTCCTAGCATCAGGAGAGTTTCGAATGATTAATCAAACTGGTTAGTTTATCAGCGGAGAAGAGCTTTCAGCTATTGCCGGTTGTCAATTTCAGATCGTCGATCCGGAAGGCAAGGATGACAAGAAATTAGAAGATCGGGAATTGAAAATTGGAAAAAGGCAGGTCCTTCGCTTCGCTGAGGAAGGCGATTTTGGCAGGCACGACTACGCCACAGCGGCATTCGCGACCTGAGCCGCGAGGTTCACCACTTGTCCTGCACCCTGCGCAATAGCCATATCTAACGCCAGCTCGGCGCGATTAATCACTTCGGTCACAATGTCAACCGGATCGAACTGCTGCCGCACAACGGCTTCAGCAAGTCCGGCGCTGGAGGCAAGCGGCTTGTCAGAAATGCACACTTCGCCGACAAGCTTCCGCAATTTTTCTGCGGCCATCAACGCTTCTTTCTCCGGAGTTTCTCCGAGCACAATCGCAACAGTCGTCATTTCGTAGCTGAATGCCAAATCGTTTTGCCGGATGTTGGCCGCGATAATCTGCCCAATCTGCTGCATTGCGGCTTCAACTGCCTTCTCCCCATTTTCCTTTACCAGGACAGCGCTCTTGCCGAATTGCATAAGGACTACCGTCAGCGGCGTGCTCTGCTGGATGGCGCGCCTGGTCTCGGCCATCAGCAGATCAAGATAGGAAGCTCGCTTCATCAATCCCGATTGTTCGTCCGTCACTGATAGGCTCTTAACCAGCCGCCGCAGCCCGGCATTATTGAGCGCGTTAACAATCTGATCGCTGATAGTTTTCAACACAACGATATCGCTGGAATGCCATCCGCGTGGCGTGTTTTGTGCCAGGATCAGAACGCCAACATGATCAGCGCCGTCGCTCAGCGGCAATGCCAGCAAGGAAGCGACGCCCAACGCTGCCAGAGCTTCGCGCACCGGCTGAAGCTCAGCGGCACCCAACGCATCACTGACGGTTAACGTGCCACGGCTGATTGCCAGGTCCTGCACTGCAGCAATCACTTTAGCTACGGCATTGGAATCGCCCTTGCCGAAGCCCTCGGCGCAGAATTCTTTTACTGCGGTCGGCGCGAGCCCTGGCTTGCGCATTGCCACTATGCAGCGGCTCACTTTCCACTGTGCCCCGAGTTCGTTGGCACTCGTGGTCATGACCGCATCGGCATTGCTCTGCCGATAAAGCTTGCGTGTAATCTCGGCCACACGAGTGAAATGACTGACGTCGGCGTTTTCATCGGATGCAGGCGAGTTAGCCACGATCACGGGAGCAGCCGAAACCTTTGTCGTAGAACTGATCACCGGCACAGGAGCCGGCGCGGAATCCGTGTATCGTGGCGTCAT
>DAIMDJ010000475.1:0-2432 GCA_036725905.1 Terriglobales bacterium | reverse complement strand
ACTCTTCCGCAATCTCGGACCGGATGGGTTCAAAGACGTTACTGCCGACGTTGGCCTCGACAAAATTCAGCTCAAAGATCCGCGCGCCATCATCACCGGAGACTTCGACAACGACGGCGCCACCGACCTGCTCATCACTCAGAATCATGGCCCGGCCGTCCTGCTCAAGAACGAAGGCGGCAATAAGAACAACTGGTTACGGCTGGCGCTCAAAGGCC
The DNA here is from genome assembly GCA_036725905.1 of Terriglobales bacterium. Classification (GTDB taxonomy): domain Bacteria; phylum Acidobacteriota; class Terriglobia; order Terriglobales; family Acidobacteriaceae; genus QIAB01. The sequence continues at coordinate 2,214 of DAIMDJ010000475.1, read as the reverse complement.
TGGCTGACAATAAAAGCGCCATCGGCACCAAGGTGGAAATTTTCTCTGATGGCATCCGCCAGAAATTTGAGATCTACGGCTCAAATGGATACCTCGGCCAGAACTCGCCTTATCTCACCGTCGGTCTCGGACAGGCCAAACAGGCCGATGTTGTGCGTATGCTCTGGCCGTCGGGCGTGCTGCAAGATGAAATCGAAGTCGCTGGCAACAAGGAGCACAGTTTTCTTGAGATGGACCGCCGAGGCAGCTCATGTCCAACGCTGTTCGCATGGGATGGAGAAAAGTATCAGCTTGTCGCGGACATGCTGGGTGACGGCGTGGTCGGACACTGGGTCGGGCCAGGACAGCGCAATATTCCGCGGCCGACTGAGTACGTGAAAATTGATCGCAACATGCTTCATGAAAAAGATGATTCCCACTTCTCCCAAAATCGGGGAGAAGTGGGGCACCCAGTCTTCAGTTTCCGGTTCATGGAGCCGCTGGAGGAAGTTGTTTATCTCGACAAAGTGGGTCTTCTTGCGGTAGATCATCCGGCTGATTTCGATGTATTCCCTAACGAATATTTCGCCAGTAACCCGCCTTTCCCCGAGTTCAAACTGGTTTTCAGCCGTGACGCGCGTCCCCCCGCTGGCGCTTGGGACGAGCACGGGCACAACGTTTTACCCGACATTCTCGCGCATCGATATTTCGGCGACTTCGAGATGACGTCGTTCAAGGGCTTCGCTAAGCTGCACAGTCTTGAGCTCGATCTCGGCGACCCGTATCGTGGCGGGCCCCTGTGGCTGCTGATGCATGGCGAGATTGAATACTTCACTGCAACCGGAATGTACGCGGCTGATCAGGCCGGTATTCAGGGAATCGCGCCGTACGTCGAAGTGCTTGGTCCGGATGGCAGATGGAAGAAAGTCATTGATGATCTGGGATTCCCGGCTGGCGGCGCGCGCACCATGATTGCGGATTTGAGCGGCAAGTTGCGAGTCGGCACCAAGCGCATTCGCATCACGACGAACCTGCAGATTTATTGGGACAACATTCTGATCAGCAGAACCCCGCAGAATCAGAAGGCCCGGCTGACTTCAGTTCCGCTCACGCGTGCCGATCTGCGCTTCCATGGCTTTCCGCTCAAGACCGAAGGCGATCCGCCGGGTAATGTGAAATACGTTTATGAAGAAGCCAGTGCCACCGGGCCGTACACTCGGCCTGTGGGCGCGTACACACGGTACGGCGATGTGCGTCCGCTGCTCTCATCCTTTGACGATCGCTTCGTCGTCTTTGGCTCCGGAGACGAAGTTGCTTTAGATTTCGATCCATCCAAGCTTCCGCCGACACCGAAAGGCTGGGTCCGCGACTACTTCTTCGTCGCCAACGGTTACGAAAAAGATATGGACTTCTATGCAGCCCAGGGCGACACAGTTGACCCTCTGCCGTTCCGTAACATGGGAACGTATCCGTACGGCGCGGGAAAATCATTCCCGCTCGACGAAGTTCACCTCAACGATCTGCTGAACTACGACACGCGCCATTTATCAGGAAATGAACCGCGAGGGTATTCGTTCAACTATCCCAAGTAGCGCGGCGTCCAGCCGGCTGTCGTGCGGTCTTCGTCGCCCGCACTGGAAAACTATTTGTCTCCTGCGACGGGCAGGCGGGACGCCTGCCCGACAGCCGGCAAGATGCCGGCGCTACTGCGAAATCGTTTTAATATTGACAACCCCATACGTACATAATCCAATACGCGGGAATGGAAACCACGGCTACCGTTACTTCTGCCCACCGGCTCAAGCGCGTTCTCACTCTTTGGGACCTCATCTTCTATGGCATCGTCCTGATTCAGCCCATCGCGCCGGTGCCGCTTTATGGAGTGGCTCAGAAACTTTCCGATGGGCACTTTGCCGCCATCATTCTGATCGCCATGTTCGCCATGCTGATTACCGCTGTCAGCTACGGGCGCATGGCGGCGCTCTATCCATCGGCAGGTTCGGCTTATACGTATGTGGGGAAGGGACTGAATCCGCATCTAGGATTCCTCGCGGGCTGGGCGATGATTCTCGATTACCTACTTCAGCCGCTCATCAACACTGTCTGGATTTCAACCGCACTGCACGAACGCTACGTGCCGCAGGTTCCATATATCGCCTGGGCAGCGCTGATTGCCGGAATTATGACGGTGCTGAACCTGGCGGGAGTGCGCTCATCGGCGCGGGCGAACAAGCT
>DAIMDJ010000474.1:0-2445 GCA_036725905.1 Terriglobales bacterium | reverse complement strand
ATCGTTCCTGACATCAGTCGAGGAACGACCGCGCCTCGCTCAAGGGTCTGCGCGTGTCTTGATTCGCGGCGATCCACCAATCTACTCACACTGGAGGAGGCGAACCACCGCAGGTGATTTCTGCTGAAAATGAGGATTAGGGGTCGTGATGTTGGCCGACCGCATACGAATAATCATCGTCCCAGATGCGGGCCTCGTGAGCATTCCGATCGGATTCCCTCATCCGACGACGATCCCAATCACCCGTAAGATCGCTTCGTGGGAAAATCGCACGGTACGCCAGCAGTACAATCGAGAAATCATAGGGAGAAACCTAATGGCGCAAAAAGTTATTGACGTAGTCGGAACATCGAAAGAAAGCTTTGCAAAGGCTGCGGAAAATGCGGTGGCAGAAGCGGCAAAAACGGTTCGAGGACTGAAGTGGGCACGAGTGGCGGAATTAGAGATGGAACTGGAAGGCAAGAAGATAATCCAGTACCGCACCACAACAAAGATTTACTTCGACATTGAGCACTAGATCAATCAGTTCAACTCCCAATTTCTGCCAGTTTGCAGGCGTGCTGAGGATGTGATGCTCACGGACGTGCCCCCGCGCAAGGCGAACCGCGCACGTTTCCTAGAGAGTGACCGGATCAGGACGCTTGACCTGCCGCAAGATGGACGTTTGCCCACGATTGCAAAATCCATCGAGTCGGCAATGACGGTTGGGCAGAGTGCGGTTGTCCTCCGTGCCTGCGCAGAATTTCTGGCGACCGCCGCAGATTTCTACAAGGTTTCAAAGTGTGGCATCCGCGTGCTTGCGGCGCGACCGCTACGAGTACGTGAAAGCTGGGCGACTGAACTGTTCGGGGATTATCAGCCCGAGACAATGCTCATCCGGGTATGGATGAGGACGGCGGTGCGTAAGGAGATCACTTCTTTCGGAACGTTCGTGAGCACGCTCTGCCACGAATTTTGCCACCACCTCGACTTTCAGCATTTTGGATTCCCTGATTCATGGCACACGCGGGGCTTCTATGAGCGGGCGGCTACGCTTTACCATCATGCACGGGGGACACCGCAAAAGTGGCTATTCTGGGTGCCCACAGCAGGCGGGCGCTGGCGGATTGATTGGCCGCGGACGAATCGCGGTGCGTGACTTCAGTGGCTTGAGACTCGGCAGCTATTTGTGCGCTATGTGCCGGAACGTCAAGTTGATGCGTGGCTGTGTCACATCGGGATCTTTGGGCACTTCATGCTTGAAGTAATCCTGCGTCTTGCCAGCCATAATTAGGAGGCTTCCATGGGGCAGCCTCTCCGAGAACGCAACTGAACCATCTTTTCGCTTCAGCCGGAACACCCGCCCAGCGCCAAGACTTAGAGAGGCGATCACAGGTCCCATTTCCGGCTCGGCATCCGCATGTAGGCCGACGCTGTCATCGCCATTTCGATAAAGATTGCAGAGCACCGCGTTATAGCCCGTCTTCGGCAATCGCAGATTGGCATACGCAGCACCCGGCGTAGCTTCTTCGACACGGCTCTTCAATGAAAGCAACTGTGGTATCCAAGGAATCGGCTTGTAATCCCGGCGCGAGTATGTGTAATGCGTTCCGGGATCGCCATAGTAGGCTTCGTCACGAGGGACGCTGTGTCCAAAGGAAGCCCTGCGTCGTTCCCAAGCGCACTTGCTGAACAACATGTCAAAGAACTGAGTCGCCTCTTCGGGCGCGAGGAAGTGCTCGTCGTAGTAGAGTTCTGCTCCGGGAATTGGGATTGCCTCAATCACGTTGTCAGGCTCTCAGCGAGGGGCATGGATGAAACTGACGATCTCATTCAGCAGCAGATGCCTGCCGTGCTCCGGGCGGTCTAGATGGACGAAGTGGGTTGCATTCGGAATAACCACAACTTTCGCCATTGGCGCATGCACCAAGTCCTGCTTCAGTTTGTCACGGTCAGCAGGGCGAGACCAGAAATCCCGTTCCGACGCGAGCACAAGAGTGGGAACATAAATAAAGGAAGCGTCCCACAACCGTCGTCCGGTGGCTAGGTAGAAGCTGTCTTCCAGCGCACCGTTCGGGGAGCGGAAGCACGGTGGCTGGTGTGTGTTCGTCTCGGGATCGCTTGCCAGAGCCTCGCGGACATACGCATCCGCCACCGCTGGATCGCGCCACGTAGCTTTATCTTCCGCTCGGATGCTTCGGTTCCAAGCCCCGAGCAGCGAATCGGCGGAGTTGCATCGGTAAGCGCCCATCGCGGGGTTCAGATGCCCCGGATGTGCCGGGTCTTCCATGTCCGAGCCGTGGCCCATAAGAGGGTGGGGTGAATCTGCGCCGTAGAGCGCGTTAAGCAGAATGAGGTGGCTTAGCTTCTCCGAATGCTGGGTCGCGTAGTAACCAGCCCACTGCCCGCCAGTCGCCCAGCCAAATAGCGATACGCGACTAGCGCCTGTCCGCCTGCGGATCAAAT
>DAIMDJ010000473.1:0-2450 GCA_036725905.1 Terriglobales bacterium | reverse complement strand
GGTTCCAATCTCACCCGATATTCTTCAGCAATATGCCAACAACTCTGGTGGAGTGGCGCGTTACGTAGGGTAATGAAAGATTAATTCCGGTGCAGCAATGATGAATTCACGGATCGTCATCTTCCTGCTAGCAATCGGCGCATTGGCCGTCTGGCGACTTGCGCTTTACCGGAAGCGGCACGACGATACGATAGGCGTTTCGACCGGCTCCAGCCGATTGCAACTCTCACAGCTTCTTCTCGCAAGCTTTCTGACAATCTTTTTGGAACTAGCGGTAATCCGCTGGATTGCTGTCGAAGTCAGAATCTTTGCGTATATCAAGAATCTGGCTCTGTTGGTCTGCTTTCTGGGATTCGGACTGGGATGCGCGCTCGCCCGCGGCAGAGTAAGGTGGTTGACCGCAGCAAATGCATTGCTGGGCCTGCTGATAATCGTCCGCTGGCCCTGGCAAGGTGGCCGCGTGCTGGAAGGTCTTTCTCAAGCCCTGGGCGCAGCGTCAGACGTCGAAATATGGGGTGCAGGCAAATCATGGAACTGGGCCCACTTCACACTGGCGGCGGCGGTTGCGAGCTTATTGCTCTTCCTGATCACCTGTATTTTCGTTCCGCTGGGACAAACAGTCAGCCGCCAAATCGAGGCAGCGCCCTCTCCGCTGCATGGTTACTCCTGGAACCTGGCAGGGAGCCTGATCGGGATCGTGGGATTTCTAGGAGCGTGTCGGTTGATGTTATCGCCCACTATTTGGTTCGGCGTGGGGCTCGCGGGGTTCGCCTTGTTACAGTCCGAACGACGAGACCGCTATCTCATGGCCAGCTTGATAGTTCCCGCCGCCCTGCTGCTGCATGACTCGGCTACGAATGACCACTTCAGCATCTGGTCTCCGTATCAGCAGATTGAGTTCACCCGCATAAAGCTGCCCGATGGCGAGTTCGTAGCTGCCAACCTGTTTGTCAATCACGTGGGATACCAGTACATCGTGAACCTTTCGCCCGAGTTCCTTGCACGTCATCCTCATGTCATGGGCGAGCCGAGTGAAGAAAATCATTTCAATTTGCCATTTCGCTTCGGAAAAGCCACACCGTCAGTGCTGATCGTGGGGGCTGGGGCCGGGAACGATGCTGCCGCCGCGCTCCGCAACGGAAGCCGTTTCGTGGATGCCGTTGAGATCGACCCCGCGATTCTGGCTCTGGGAAAAAGCCAGCACCCGGAACGCCCCTATGATTCGGCTCAGGTCGCGGTGCATCTTACGGACGCCCGGAATTTTCTGAAACGAAGCCAGAATCGTTACGATTTGATTCTTTTCGGAGCGCTGGACTCGCACACTCAGTTTTCCGATTACTCCAACATGCGTTTGGACAACTTCGTTTATACCCTGGAGTCCTTTCGCGAAGCCCGCGATCATCTGGCTCCGGACGGGGTTCTGTATTTGAAGTTTCAGGTCAACCGTCCGTGGATGGGAGAGAGACTTCTGGCGCTGCTCAGCCAAGCTTTCGGAAAGCCCCCGGTGATGTTTCGAACTAATTTGACCGCCTTCATCCCAGCCACCTGTTTCGTGATTTCTTCCTCCAACCAAGTGGAAAAAGCACTGGCTGCCGATCCCCGGCTGGCCGAGCTGGTGGCGCGGAACCGCGTTGCCTTTGCTTCATCTTCGCCAGTGCCCGTCACGACCGATGATTGGCCTTACTTGTACCAGGAAGGGCGCTGGATTCCCCGTACCTATTTTTCGGTGGCCCTGCTCGTTATTCTGCTCGGCCTCGCCCTTTACTGGCAGATACCCGAAGCGCGTGGTAGTACGCCGTCTTTGTTCTTTCTTAGCATGGGCGCTGGATTCCTCCTGCTGGAGACTCAAGCCATAAGCCGGCTTGCCTTGTATTTCGGCACGACCTGGCTGGTAAATGCAATCGCGATTGGCGCGTTGCTGGCAACTCTGCTGTTGGGAAATGTGATGATAGAACTCAAGCCGGAATTATGGCGGCGATCCTGGACTGTTATAGGGCTTCTGGGGAGTTTGCTCATCGCATACTTGATTCCTTTCAGGAGCATTTCGGGTTCAACCAGGTACGTCGGCTCTGCTGTCGCCTTGACTTTCGCTATCCCAGTCTTCTTTGCCGGACTCTTGTTTGCAGAGGAGTTTCGGATAACTGATTCTCCAAGTTCAGCGCTGGCCGCCAATATGCTCGGCGCAGTTTGCGGCGGACTCTTAGAGAACTTGTCACTTGTCGTGGGCATGCGCGCGCTCCTTCCGATCACTATCGGCCTGTACGTGCTGGCAGTGTGCGGACTCGGCTGGCGCAGATTCTCGTCTCCTGCCGCTGTGCCCCTCGCTGATTCGACCTGATCACACCCACAGAGGACGCAGAGGGCACCGAAGTTGCAGCTTGTGCGAGTGACAGATATCCTTCGCGTATGTCCACGCTGGTCGAATGTGTCCCCAATTTTTCTGAAGGCCG
>DAIMDJ010000472.1:0-2466 GCA_036725905.1 Terriglobales bacterium | reverse complement strand
TGATGCCCTGAAATCTGGCGGCCAGGCCCCGACATTGTTCAAGTGTTACTTGAACTGACCTCGGCGCCGTGATTGGCTCGCCTTCGGCATCGTAGGTATCGGTCGCGAAGCCGAAGCGGATCACGCCTTCGTATTCTTTCTCGGATGCGGTGTAAAACTGCGCCAGGCGAGTGAGATTCCCGATGACCAGTGGCAGTACGCCGGTGGCTAGCGGATCGAGCGTTCCTAAATGGCCGACGGAGCGCTGCCCCAGAATGCGGCGCACCCGATTAACCACATCGTGCGAGGTCAGTCCAGCAGGTTTATCGATAATCAGGACGCCATTCATGTGGAGATTTGGTAATTTGGTAATCGGGAAATTTCGTAATTTGCGGAAGCCAGGTCTCAGATTTCGAAATTACCCAATTACTAAATTACCAAATCCTGCATGATTCCCATTCGCGATGATCAGCCGCGCTTCAGCACTCCATTCGTCAACTATTTCATTGTTGCATTGAATGCGCTGGCGTTTTTTTATGAGCTGTCGATTCAGACGCAGGGTCACCGGGCACTGGACCGTTTTGTCTATCAGTTTGGCGTAGTTCCGACGCACGTTGAACTGGCACTGGCGCATTTGAATCTGGCTGGCGTCTTCCTTCCGATTCTGACTTCTATGTTTCTGCACGGTTCCTGGCTGCACATTATTGGGAACATGTGGGTGCTATGGATTTTTGGCGACAATATTGAGGATCATCTTGGCCATTTTTCTTATTTGCTGTTTTATCTGATCAGCGGGTTCGTGGCGGCATTTACGCATATCCTCCTCAATCTCGGTTCAAATATTCCCAGCGTAGGCGCAAGCGGCGCGATTGCCGGAGTGATGGGAGCGTACTTCGTGCTCTATCCCCGAGCGCGTGTGCTGACGCTTGTGCCGTTGATCGTGTTCTTCACATTTTGGTGGTTGCCGGCGTGGATCGTGCTGGGATATTGGTTCCTGATTCAGTTCCTGAGCGGGGCGGCAACTTCAATTGCCTACACCAGCCAGACCGGCGGCGGCATCGCTTTCTGGGCGCACGTGGGAGGATTTGTGGCGGGAATTGTGCTGATTAAGATATTCCCCGAGCGGCCGAGGAGGTATAGGTACGGGACGTGGTAAGAAAACCGCAAGGCATGACCACAGAGGGCACAGAGGAACACAGAGGTGAAACTCTGTGCACTCTGCGGTTAGCCGGAAGTCCTCAAAGCATCCCGGCAGACGGCATAATTACCAGCTCTTCGAGTGTACTTTCCGTCGGCAAGGCCAGCGCGTTTACCAGAGCCTGCGCCACGGTTTCCGGTTGCATCATTTTTTTGCGTGGCGCTTCTGGCCAGAGCGTGTTCCAAATTGCGGTATCCGTGGCGCCCGGCAGAAGCGCAATCACGCGAATTCCCTTCTCTCGCAGTTCTTCCCGCAGCGTATTGGTGAATCCCAGCGCACCGTGTTTTGAGGCATTGTAAGCAGATGATCCCGCGAATACGCGTTTAGCGTCGATCGACAAATTGTTCATGATCACTCCACCGAATTTCATTAGCGGCAACGCGTCGCGGGTTATGAGAAACATGCCGTTGAGGTTCGTGTCGATGACTTCACGCCAAGAGTCGAAAGGTAAGTCGCGGACATTTAGATTGGGATGCGCAACGCCAGCGTTGTTGATGAGAATGTCCAAGCGATGAAATCGGCTTTTGACGGCCGTTATTAGACTGTGAACGGAGACGGGATCTCTGACATCACAAAGACGGGGCAGCACGTGGGCGTTTTTGGCCTTCAGTTCGCGGCAAGCTTTGGCGAGAGCAGTTTTGTTGCGACTGGAGATGACCAGATTGCATCCTTCTGCGGCCAGCGCGCGGGCTATGGCCAGACCAATTCCCTGGCTCGCCCCGGTGATGAGGGCGACTTTGCCACGGAGATTTTGGGAACTCTTCTTTATGCGCGGAGACAATGGAGATTAATCCCCCGATAGGTGCGAAGCAACGAGATTGTACTCTGCAATTCGATCCTCAGGTGCACATTGCCAGGCCACAATCTTTCAAGTCATGATGTCATCTATTACTATGACGGAGCCGAAACGGCGGCCGGGAGTCCCTCAGAGCGCCTGATCAACTGCTTGGAAAAGAAAGCCCATCCTCTTCGCGGATATCTTTACATCGCCAGCGCCACGTTCCTGTGGGGTGTCGCTGCTGCTCTGGGGCGCGCGGCATTTACCGGACACCCGCTTCCGGGCGGTCAAGTGCTGCGGCCAATCGATCCGCTGATCTTGTCGCAGACGCGCACGACGTTTTCATTTCTCGTGTTCCTGCCCGTGCTGGGATTATGGCGCGGGTGGAAACGTCTTCGGCTACCGGCCGCTGATGCTCTGCAAACATTGCTGATCGGCGTTCTCGGGGTCGCTGCCTCGAACTATTTTTATTATTTAGCGATTCAGAGGACGAACGTCGCAACCGCCATCA
>DAIMDJ010000471.1:0-2483 GCA_036725905.1 Terriglobales bacterium | reverse complement strand
TCCCGTAACTGCCCCCGATCTCCAGCCCACGGAACTTGTGTATCAAAAAGAAGTTAACCACGCCGGTGATCGCATCCGAGCCATACACAGCCGAGGCGCCGTCCTTCAAGATGTCGATGTGATCAATCATCGGAAACGGAAGCAGGTTAATGTCCACACCCCCGCTGAACCCGACGGCGTTCAACGAACCAAGGGCGACACGTTTTCCGTCCACCAGCACGAGGGTTTCTTTGGCCAACAATCCGCGCAGGTTGAACTGAACCGTGCCGTCTCCACTAGCGCCGAAGTTCTGGTTCATAGCTCCGCCCGCTTGCTGGGGCAGAAAAGTTGTTAGGTCCGTTGCATTGCGAATGCCCAGTTTTTCGATATCTGCCGGACGATACGTGTCCACCGGATTTGGGCCGACTTCTTCAGCTGTGGGAATGTTCGAGCCAGTGATAATGATACGTTCCACTTCGGCCGTCGCGCTCGTTGTCACCTGCGCCGGAGGCGGCGATGCCACCACCGCCGATACAAGCGCTTGAGCGGAAATCTCGCGAGCGATCAATAGGCTACCGCCGACAACGGCGAGTGCCATTTGAGTTACTGGGGGTATGGTTACGCTACTCTTCATTGCCAGTTGTTCTTCTGGCCTGCGACCAGTCTGCGCTGGCGAAGCGAGTACGTGCAAGCTAAATCCAGGCTAACGCGCTTAGTGGATAGTGGTGGCTAAGGTGGATCGTCTTGTCGTCAAGACGATAGCCATAGCCGAAGGCGCAAGAATCCTGCCTAACAACAAAGCAAAATCCGGCGGCGTAGCCGCATTTCCAACCATTCTTTCTGCTCGGAGAACTAGGAGCATTATTTGGAAACCATTTCTTTCGGTGCTAACGAGGCGACGATTTTTTCAAAGCGCGGATCACCGCGCAATGGATCCCACATCGGATCCAAGCGCAATTCGCCATAACTTGGACCGCCCGGAATTTTAGTGACGGCTTCGAGCTGCTCAACGGCCAGGTCAGGTTCGCCCGCCCAGGCACAAATCATGGCAAAGGACTTTTTTACGGATGCCTCATTAGTAGATTGCCCGAACATCGGGTCTTGGGCGGTGGGCAGCGCGCGCGCACCCAGTTCCATCGCGTGTCGGCCTTCGCTCAGCGCCTCTTCTTTTTTTCCCAAAGCTGCATCGATCAGCCCGAGATCAAAAAGCAGACCCATGTTATCAGGGTGAACAGATAGCTCTTCCTCCAGCTTTGTGCGCACCTTCATAAAGCCAGCGCGCGCAGCCAACGCGTCTCCTTTCAAGCGAGCAACTACGGCTAGCCAAAAGTCACGGCTACCTTGATTGAACCCGGCGTCGAGCGTCTGCTTCAAGGGAAGCGCCGCCGCAATGCTACTAACGGCGTCCAAGTCGCGATCGAGCAAAGCCCCATTCAAGCGTTGCCCCGCAATAAATGGATCTTCCGCTGCTCCTGGTTCATTGGCCAGGGCCTTCTCAATTGCAGCACGCAAAGGTCGTGTGTCCGCTCGCCTATCTTGTTCGATGCTCGCACGAATGATCCGCGGTTTGTTGCGGTCTGGCACAAGTGCAATGATACGATCCATAACTCTGGCCATTTGATCGTAGTCGTGCAACCGCAGGTAGGTCGTTGCGAGGGCAATAAGGTAAGGGATATTTTGAGGATCGAGCTCACATGCGCGCTCGAGATTGCGTGTGGCCTCAGCCCAGCGACCTTGTCTCCGGTCGATCAATCCAGCCAACTCAAAGGCTTGCGCATGATTGGGCAAACTCTGTTGAGCAAGAGCAAGTTCGGCGCGGGCGCGAGCGTAATCGGAATATCCCCAGTAGAGATGCCAACTCAGCGCCAAGTGCGCTTCCCCCGAATCCGGCCTCACTCGAAATGCGGAATCTATGGCCGCCTTTGCCATCGCTAAGCGAGCGGGGGTGTGGTCGGTCTCTTGCTGATAAATCAAATCGTGCGCAAAGGCTAGCTGGCAATAGGCGAGAAAGAAGTTGGGATCACGAGCAATTGCTTTGTTAAGCAGGTCCACAGCCTCGGAACGATCCACGAAATTCGACTGGGAGGGCAGCTGGGCGTTGTAAATTAGGGAGACAGCACGGACATAAAAATCATAGGCGACCAAGTCCTGAGTTGGTCGCTCTTCAATAGACGCCTTCTCACTAGCTGTCACCTTGGCATGAAGGCGCTCGGCAACTCTTTGCGCGATCTCAGCTTGGATGGCGAACAAATCATTCAGATTGCGGTCATATTCCTCGGCCCAAACGTGGGTGTCGGTGCGTGTGTCGATCAACTGCGCATTCAAATGAATCCGGTCACCGCTCCTGCGTGCGCTTCCCTCCAGAACGTGAGACACGCGGAGTGTATCCCCAATCTGGCGCACGTTTCGCTTGCCGCGGTACTCCATCACGCTATTGCGGCTGATGACCTTGAGATCGGCGATCTTCGCCAGCTTGGTCAAAATGTCGTCCTGCACACCATCGG
>DAIMDJ010000470.1:0-2486 GCA_036725905.1 Terriglobales bacterium | reverse complement strand
TCCTCAAGCAGACCCAGGGGACTAGGTCGACCAGATCGAAACGCAACCGCCTTGCCATATCCCACCTATCTAGATATTATCTAGAAATGCTGCGGTTCGATTGGGACGAACAGAAGAACAAAAGCAATCGGATCAAGCACGGAATTTGGTTTGAAGAGGCCCAGAGCGTTTTTAGCGATCCGCATGGACGCCTATTTTATGATCCGGAGCACTCCGAGCACGAGGATCGGTTCATTCTACTTGGTGTGAGTTCAGCGGCAAGAACGCTCATCGTAGTTCACTGTTACAAGGAAAACGATTCCGTGGTCAGGATTATTTCTGCCCGTAAGGCGACTAGAAAGGAGGTGCGCTTCTATGAGGAAGGAATATGATTTCTCCAAATTGAAAGAGCTGAAGAACCCGTACGCAAGGAAGAAAAAGGCGGTGGGCATTAACTTGAGTCCGGAAGTCGTGGACTACTTCAAGCGACTGGCGGAAGAGACTGGACTGCCTTACCAGAAACTGATTGATTTGTATCTGCTGGACTGCGCGAGAAAACGCAAGAAGCTGACAATGAAGTGGGTGGCATAGCGGCGACGAATTACTCAACCTGCGGTGAATGCTTCGGCGTCATCCTCGCACGAATCGCGTGACGATCGCATGACTGGATTTTGCGTGAGCCGCTGCTGACCAACCAACAGCGATCTCACACCGTTGCGGTCCGCGCACGCATTGAAAAGTACGTAGTGGGCCTTACCCCAGGATCCCGACTTCAAGTATCTGGCCGGGCTTCAGGGATTGCAATGCGACGAGAGCATTTGGAACATGCGGTCGGATGTCATCCATATCGTTCGAAGCTGGGCGGATGATCAGGATAGCGATGTTCCGGCCCGTCATGTTCTGCTGATACCGAATGTTCCTGTCTATTGTGACGAGGACGTCAAAGTGCCCTTCAGCCAGCGCCAACAGCGCCCCATACTCCTTGCCGCTGAATCCCGCGTCTCGAACAGTCTCACATTCATGACCGCCGTCGGCAAACAGGAATTTGACCTTCCTGGGGACACACTCATCGAAGAGCAATTTCATTTCAAAGTGGTAGTCAAGCTCGTTCTGGCTTCTTCGATCGCCGCAATAGCTTCGGCGCTGGTTACACTGGGGAAATCTTCAAGAAACTCAGACAGCGTCCGCCCATGCTCCAGATAGTCTGTCAGCGACTTGAAAGGAACTCGCGTTCCACGGAAGACTGGTTCACCGCTGAGGATAGCCGGGTTGCTCACAATGATGCTCAAGGCCATTTTGTGAATCTCCTTCCGAAAGTTTAGCGTACTTCCTTAGTGTTGCGCATCCTTCCCGTGCAAATTGCTGAACGTCGCTGCTGTTGTCCTACACGAAGAAGCGGCGCTCGCTGATGCGCTCCAACTCGTACAGGTAAGTGCGCGTGACTTCGTAGGTGCGACCACTATTCCCGCTGAAGCTCACAGCACAACCTGGGCGTAGCCCATGGGGATTCCGGTAGATCTGAACCAACGTACGAATTCAATCTGCAAGGAAGGAAGCAGTAGGTATGGCGAAGAAAAAACAAAACTGGTGCCGGGGGCCAGAATCGAACTGGCTACGCCCGCCTTTTCAGGGCGGCGCTCTACCAATGAGCTACCCCGGCACTGGTGATTTAGAAATTGTAGGGGTGATGTAGAGTTGTGTCAATTCAGTGAAAAATGCCGCCCAAATCAGTGTGCTGACTCGTCGAATTCCTTCATCCAGTTGCGGTTCTTCAGGACCTCGCGCGGTTTCGTTCCGTCAGGTGGACCGACGATACCGTCCTTTTCCATGAGATCGATCAGGCGAGCAGCCCGGCCGTAGCCAATTCGCAAGCGGCGCTGCAACGTGGAAGTGGAAGCGCGGCCTGCGTCGCAAACCACGCGAATCGCGTCCTGGTAAAGATCATCGTCAACGTCCTCGCCACCCTCGACATCGCCGTCGGCCGCACCTTCCGTCTTGCCGTCCTCGTCCTTCGGCGCCGCCAACAGCTCCTCCTGGTATTTCGCCTGGGCTTGCTCGCGCCAGAAGTCGCACACGGAAGTGATCTCATCTTCCGTCACCAGCGGCCCGTGAATGCGATGAAGCCGCGCCGACCCGGCCGGCAGATACAGCATGTCGCCTCTTCCAAGCAGCGATTCCGAGCCGTTCGAATCGAGAATGGTGCGCGAATCCACCTTGCTGGCAACGCGGAACGAAATGCGAGCAGGGAAGTTCGCCTTGATCAAGCCGGTGATCACGTCCACGGAGGGCCGCTGCGTCGCAAGGATTAAGTGAATGCCCACGGCGCGCGCCATTTGCGCAAGCCTGGTGATTGACTCTTCCACGTTATTGGTGTCCACCATCATCAGGTCGGCCAGCTCGTCGATCACGATAATCAAGTAGGGAAGCGGCTTGTGCTCGGTCTCTTCCAGATTGTCGAACAGCGATAGCGAGTGTTCCTTCTTGAACGTGCGGTTGTACTGGTCGAT
>DAIMDJ010000469.1:0-2486 GCA_036725905.1 Terriglobales bacterium | reverse complement strand
CTTGCCTGCTGTAGCTGTCGACAGCGTCGTAAACATCCCCTTCCGTCATTTCAGCGAGAGTTCCCACGCAGAGTTCCAATGCGTTGCAGCGGCTCGGGACCAAATCAAGCAGGCGTTGATACATGTGCGGTTGATAGACCAGACGCGGTTGGCCGCGCATGGTGGGCATGGGCGGATCGTCCGGGTGGGCGGCAAGTTGCACACCTGACTGATCTGCGACTGGGATCACGTCCTCAAGAAATCGTTGCAATCGACGCCAGAGCTCTTCGTGGGAGATAGGAGACAAGGTCCCGGCGGGAGCATTCAGGTCATAGATCATGTTCCACACCATGCCGTTCGGGACTGGCTGATCATCTGCTGGTCCATCCATTCCCACCGTCATGGCCCTGCCGCGGCCCGAGGGCACCGTTACCCGTCCACACACACCAGCGAGACTGAAGTTGTATCCCAAGATTGGAATGCCCGCTTCTCCCATGCGGCGTATGAGCGTCCTTGCCTTTTCCACCTGTTGGGAACGCTGCGGTCCATCCAGCAGAATGTCATGCCAGTGTGCAGGATCGAAATTCTCAATGGCCGCCAGCACCAGGCCTGCACCTTCGATGTCCTGGCGAAGTTTTTTCAGTTCGTCAACAGCCCAGAGCTTCTGCGGATCGCCGGCCACTCCCCAGGGCTCATACTTGGCGCCGGTCGGCTGATTGTTGCGAGGATTCGTGGCGCCTTTGTTGAAATAGTCCACCAGGTGGACGACCACATGAGTGCACCCTGCTTGCCGCGCAAAGTCGTAGTATTCGCGTGTCAGCATGTGCCGGTATAGCCCAAGACCCACTTTCATAGCCGGTTCCCGACGCCCGACCCGTAGTCGGCGCTTACAATCTGGCCGCTGATCTCGGAGGCCAGCGGCGAACACAAAAATACGAAAGCATCCGCAATTGACTCCGGGCTGTTGCGTTTCCCAAGGGAAACACGGAGAACAAACTCCCTGTAGGCGGGATCTTCTTCGAAAACCTTAAGCGAACTTCCCGCCGCAACATTCCCGGGCGAAACTACATTCACGCGGATGCCCGTGGATGCATACTCCAGAGCCATGCACCGGGCAAAGTTTTCGAGCGCAGCTTTTGCGGAGGCATAGGAGGGAATCTGGGTGTGGGGCACGCGTGCCACATAGGAGGACGTAAAGATGAGATGGCCGGGAATCTTGCGTCGCACCCATTGTGCGAACACGGCGCGCGTTAGGAAGGTCTGCGCGAAAAAGTTGAACCGGAAGATGCGCTCGAAGTCTGCTTCTAACGTTGAGCCGAAGGGATGAAGGCCGCATCCCCCAGCGTGGCCCAGCACCGTATCCATGCCAGGAAAACGCTCGAACGACTCATCTACCGCGCGAGTCAAGCTCACCGAATCGGTGACATCTGTCGAGTAATAGAGATAGGATTCTGCGGGAATCTGCCAATCACGCAGCGTCTGCCTCGCCTGTTCCGCTGGTTTGAGATCGATCAGAATTAGCATCGCACCCGCGGCGTTCAATCTTTTCACCATGTGTTCGGCAATTGCTCCCATGGCTCCTGTAAGGAGAATTACCTTGCCGGAAAGATCGATGTGGATCATGGTTGTTATTTCTGTCTTTGGTGCCCTTCTACATGATTCCGTGCTTTTCAAATGCGGCGACTGCGCTACTTCCCTCCTCCAGAGCCTTTCTCACCAGCTTCTCGCAGCGAGCCTTTTCGAGCGCTTTCGTGAAAGCCTCCGTGGCCGCTTCCACCGGGATCACGCAAACTCCGTCGATATCGCCAAACAGGAAATCACCGGGGCGCACGCGAGCCGATCCGATTTCGATTGGGATGCGAAAGTCGACTACCTTATGTCGGGGCGCGGAATCCTGCGCGTACGAACCCCAACAGAAGGCGGGAAAGTTCATGTTCAGAACGGCTTTGGTATCGCGCACATAGCCATTCAGCACGGCTCCGCTCGTGCCCAGCTTGCGAGCACGGATGCTCATGAGTTCACCCCAGAGGGCGTTGCGAGGAGAAGATCCCGTGTTGACATAGACCTCATTGCGCTGCAGGTCATCCAGAGCCTCGAGCATCAAACCGAACGGTTTCTGCATCAGCTTGTTGGCGGTGCCGGTCGCCTTCTCTTCAAAGACGTCGACCGATAGTACAGGCATGGCTCGTCCTATCACGACCATGTCTGGCCGTAAGGGCCGTATCCGCGGCGGCAGGAATTGGTGCTGAAGGCCCATTTTATCCATGACGTCGCCCACGACGCAGGTAAACAGTTCCTGCCGGATGATGGTGAAGAGTTCTTCGTCGGTGCGCCAGACCTTCATGGCTTCGGACAAATTCTACCGGATGAGTCCAATTCAAGTGGTCCAGCATGGCCCGCGCTAAATCGGCCGGGCCAGCCATTCATTCAAAAAAAGGTTCGCCTTTGCGCGCATACTTGCGGGCAACGTCTTCGTTCAACTTGACGCCAAGGCCCGGTTTCTCAGG
>DAIMDJ010000468.1:0-2491 GCA_036725905.1 Terriglobales bacterium | reverse complement strand
GGAAGCCTCGAAGTCAGCAAGGAAATCGTTCGCTCTGGCGGCTGGGAATCCTTAGTAGAGACGTGTTGGCAGGACCTTCGCTTCGCCGCCCGAATGCTGCGCAAGTCTCCCGGCTTTACCGCCGTTGCCGTCCTGACTCTCGCGCTCGGGATTGGCGCAAATGCCGCAATATTCAGCTACATCGACGCTTGGTTTATCAAGCCGCTGCCTTACCCACAACCAGACCGGCTGGTGATCTTCGAGACGCAGGACAAGAAACACGGATGGACAAGCGGGGGAGTTACTTCCGCAGCGGACTTTTTCGATTTTCAGAAGCAAAACACTTCGTTTGAGCAAACCGTAGCTTGGGGCGGTGCGAGTCTCAATCTAACTGGGGATGGCCTTCCCGAACTAGTCGACGGCGGCCGAGTGAGTTGGAATTTTTTTGATACGTTGGGCGCCAAGCCCATCTTGGGGCGAACCTTCACGGCGGAGGATGATCGCTCGGGCGCGCCGCACGTGGCTATTCTAAGCCAGGGACTATGGCAAGGCCGGTACGCCGGGGACCCAAAAATCATCGGACGCAACATCGCCATCGGCGGCGAAGCGTACGCAGTAGTCGGGGTTATGCCCGGAACTTTTCAGTTGCCGCTTATGGGCATCGCCAATTTGTGGACGCCCCTTGCGTTGACCGATATGCAGCGCGTGGACCGCGGCAACGTTTGGCTTCCTGCCTTTGGCCGACTGAAGCCAGGCGTAACGCTAGAACAAGCTCGGGCGGAAACGGCAACGTTCTTTGCCCATCTCGAGAAGGAGTTTCCGAAAACTAATACCAACCTGACTTGGCTCGTCAGCTCCATGACGGACAGAATCCGTAAGGAAGAAGGCGGGCCCGAAGTAATGATCTGCTTCGTAGTTGTCGGCCTGGTTCTGCTCATCGCGTGTGCAAACGTGGCGAATCTGATGCTGGCTCGCGCGACAAGCCGCACGAGGGAGTTCGCTGTGCGTGGAGCCCTTGGCGCGACGCGCAGGCGTTTGGCGGGGCAGCTCCTGACAGAATCGTTGTTGCTGTTTTTGGTCGGCGGCGTGGCGAGCCTGCTCTTTGCCTCATGGGGCATGCGCTGGATTGAGTCACAGATTCCCGGTCATATCCGTGGATACATTGTGAATTATGGCCACGTCGAGCTGGATTTCTCCACGCTGATGTTCACCCTAGGAATTACGTTGCTTTGTGGATTGGTCTTCGGCTTCGCGCCGGCATTCGAGAATTCGCGGCTTGATGTAAATCACACGCTCAAGGAAACATCCGGCCAGACGTCGGGCAGCAAACGCGGCGCGCGGCTCCGGCGGATCTTTGTAGCCGCGGAGATTGCTCTGGCGGTAGTGGTGCTCATCTCGGCGACGTTGCTCGTGAAGAGCTTCATCATTTCTGCGCGCTCCAGTCCTGGCTACAATCCGGCCAACGTCCTGGTGGCGCAGCTCGCGCTCCCGAAGACGAAGTACACAGAGGACTCGCAATTTCGAAATTTCAGCGATGAAGTACTGTCCCGTATTCGCGCCCTGCCTGGAGCTGCTTCCACGAGCGTGGCGAGTCATGTCCCATTTGGCGGCTTCGGCCAGGGCATCGAATTCCAAGTGGTCGGAAAGCCGCTTCAACCCGGTGAGAGACAGGGGGCACCCTTCACTGCAGTGTCAGCGGATTATTTCTCGACGATGCAGATTGGGTTGGTCAAAGGCCGCTTTTTCGATTCCTCCGACGCGTATGGAACTTCTCCTTCGATAATTATCAGTCAAACTATGGCCCGACAGCTTTTGTCGGGCGAAGACCCCATTGGGAAGAAGCTTAGATTGGGCGAGCAGCATTCCGTCGGCACGATCGTTGGCATAGTGAATGACATTAAGATGTACTACTTGCGTGAAGGTCTGGGGTGGCACATCTATGTTCCTTCGGCGCAATTTCCCTCAAGGACTTTCGGATTCGTCGTACGCTCGTCCGGTGACCCCACGATAATGGCCACAGCTATCCGCGACGCGATTTGGGCTGTGGACCGCGACCAGCCTATCTCTTCGGTCGAGCCACTCGAGAACCTGATAGCTGCGGTTAACACGGGGGACCGCGTGGTAGCCGACCTGATGGTTTTCTTTAGCGTTCTAGCCATGTTTCTGGGGGCGATCGGGATCTACGGCGTGATGGCTCATCTAGTTTCGCAACGCATCCACGAAATTGGAATCCGCATGGCGCTGGGAGCAAGTCCGGTACACGTGATGCGCATGGTCCTCAGCCAAGGCCTGAAGCTGGCATTGGGCGGAGTTGGCGCGGGGGTGCTTGCTGCGCTCGGAGCGACGCGGCTGCTCGCCACGCAGCTATACCAGGTTACGCCAACCGATCCGCTGACGTTTATCGGCGTGCCGCTTCTATTTGCTATCGTTGCCCTGGCTGCATGCTACGTTCCTGCGTGGCGGGGAATGCGCGTGGACCCGCTGGTGGCGCTGCGATATGAATAATATGAAA
>DAIMDJ010000467.1:0-2492 GCA_036725905.1 Terriglobales bacterium | reverse complement strand
GCAGGTAATGTTCGAGCAGTTGCACGGTTTCCGGCGCCAACGGCAGGAAGCGAAATTTGTTACCTTTGCCACGAACGCGAAGCTGTGCTTCGGAAAGCAACGCGTCGTCGCGATTCAAAGCCAATACTTCGGCGGACCGCAGCCCTTGTAGGAGCATCAGGCCCACGATGGCCAAGTCGCGCGAAGTGCGGAAGCTCGACCAGAAGCGCGCGACTTCATCCACCGAGAGCGGCACGATGTTGCGTTTGGGGACTTTCACGCGCAGCCGGCTCATCGCTACTCGCGGCCGGCCAAGGCCCATCGGCCTTCGCCGCAAAAAGGCTTGATGAAAGCCGCGGGCGATTTGGCAGGGAGCATCGGGAAACTCGTTGCGGATGGCGCGCTCGGCGACGGCCACGCGGTCATTAATGGTGGAAGGGGAAGGCCGAGGTTGTTGGCTGGACTGAAACCGCACATATTCAAGGAGCGTCGACTCGGTCAGATCACCTTCCACAATGTCCGAGGTGTGGTGAACGCTCTCCCACCAGCGAACAAAGTGCAACAGGTTGTGAGCGTAAGTGCGCAGGGTCGTGTCCGCTATGCGGCGGACATATTCGCGGTCCAGGTAACGATTGACCCAGCCGATTCCTCGGTCCGTGGTCTGCTCGACGACACGCCTCGGACAATGTGCGTTGTGGGAGGTCTGCTGATGGATCACGCAGAACTTCATGGCTGAGCAGCCTCCAGAAGAGAGTGGAACTGTCGCGCATCACCGCCCTGGACGAAGAAGGAGTTGGGATCGTGGCCATCCGGCAGGAGGACGTAGTGAGTGACGATACCTTGCGCGCACAGACGCTGTGCTAGCTGCTGCGAGGCTTGCTGGCCGCTGCCATTGGCATCGACATCGAAGGTGAGATAAACGGTGCGCGGACGGTCGCACAGCTGTTGAAACTGGTCGGCGTTGAGATGGGTGCCCAACGAGCAGGTGACATGGCGAAAACCTACTTGCCACAACACGGCGAGATCGAACAGACCTTCCACCAGAATCACCGTGGGAAATTGGCGAACCGATTCCCAGGCGAACAAGCCGCCCTTGGAGCCGGGAGGGAATCGATGGGCGAAGGCGGCAGCGATACTGCGGCCGTAGAGGTTGACGACGCGTCCGCCTTGGCAGCACGGGAAGATGACGCGCCGGTAGAAGGCGTCGCAGCCTTGTGAGTTGAGCAGACCGAGACGTTGCAGGAGATCGCAAGAATAGCCCTGAGCCGCGAGATGTCGGCGCAAGCTCCCGCCGGGGGCATAACCGATCCGCAGTTCTTTGATCAGGACGGGATCGCGCAGTCCGCGTTGCTCGAGATAGCGCCGTGCCTCGGGGTAGCGATCGAGTTGCTGTTGATAGAAAGTGGCGGCTTGCTCCAGCACGGCGGCAGGGTCAGCTGTAAGAGAACTCTGCTGCTCGAGGTAAGCGAGACTTTGGCGGAAGGACAGATGACGGGACAACTGGACAAAGCGAAGGAGATCGCCGCCCTGACCGCAACCGTGACAGTAAAAGAGATTTTTGCGGGCGTTGACATAGAACGAAGGGCGGGTTTCCGGATGCAGGGGACAAAGTCCGACGAACTCGGGGCCGTGAGCGACGGGCCGGGCGGTCCAATGCTGCTGCCGCAGATAATCGAGCAGCGAAAGGCGCTGTTTCAGTTTTTCGAGGTCCTCGCCCACGACGCAGTTTTGCCTCTGGAGGTAAACGTAGGAGAAGGCCGCCAGCATTCCCAGGCAAGGATGGTGGGCAAGGGAAAATTCTCAGATACGCAAGGGCCAGAGGATTTGCAGAACCGGACTCAGCCAAGACAACGGCCCAGCTTGGTGATCGGCCGGATCACCGCGCGCCCGCCATGGAGTCATGCGAGCGAGCGTTTGGCGGAGAAAGGAAAGGGCCGGTTGGGAACGGTCCAGGCCGCTCGACCAGCGACGAAGCGTGGAGGAATCCGGCACGCGGTTAGCGTCTTTGAGTGTAGGAGTCGCTTCTTCCCAGGAGCAGTGCTCCACAAAGCGCCGCCGCAACGCCTGACAGCGAGTCAGCAAACTGTACTGCGTGTAAGGGAGTGAAAAACACGGCAGGAAGGTGAAAGTCTTCCCGCAACCGGGGCAGCGACCGCGACGGATGCCAATCCAATCGTGATGTTCATCATGCGCTTGCTTGCGACGGCGTCCGTGGCCGATGATCGAATCACTTTCACAAGCGGGACATCGCCGCAGAATAACCTCGGCGCAACTCGTGGCCCAATCCGTTTCGAGGTTGTGCGGCGGTGCGAAAAGTGGGATAAACAGAATCGTACTTCGTGGGAGCTCTGCCCCGGCTTGACCTGCCAAGATCTGAGCCGGAAGCGGAGCTCCTTCCTCCTGAAGGCAAAGTCCAACTGAAAGAGAATAACCCTTCTCGCCTACTGCTTTTACGGGTGTGATGCAAAGATTTGGCCGGTAATTTTTAACTAATCGGGAGTTAGGCGAGTTTA
>DAIMDJ010000466.1:0-2504 GCA_036725905.1 Terriglobales bacterium | reverse complement strand
GTTGGCGTCGGGCCCCTGCAGATCACGAGTTCATGCAAGCCGAAACCAAAGTCCAGGTATTTCTATTCGCCAATTCTTCGCCTTATCCTTCGGTCCTGCTAAAATGCCTTGCTTTATCGGAAGTCCTGAACTTTTGGGACCACAAGAACGTATCTATATTGTGGTGTTGAGGCTTGGAGTGTCTCCGTAGGTGGACGCTTCTTCGCCGAGACCAGGAGTTCCGGGGAGTGCTGGTTGGAAGACGCCCAGGTCGTAGCACTGCTGGTCCGTCGCTGTATAGCCGGCGACGCAGGGGCTTGGGAGGATATCGTACAGCGGTACCATCGGAGGATTTACAACATCTGCTATCGTTTCGCAGGATCGGCTGATGACGCGCAAGACCTCACGCAGGAGGTCTTCATCAAAATTTATCGCACTCTGAATTCTTACGATCTGGGGCGCGGCGCATTCATGACGTGGGTAACAAGCATCACCCGTAATCTGCTGGTGGACCATTTTCGGAAGAGCAAACAGGATCGTTTGACGGATTCGCTGGATGCCGGAGCTTCCGAACACGAAGAAGCCCAGCCCTTGAGTGAACAGATTCAAGACAAGGCCGCACCACCGGACGCGAGCGTGCAGCATCGCGAAACTCGCGAAACGGTTCATCGGGCGTTGCAGAAGCTATCACCGGAACTGCGGGAGGCAGTGGTGTTGCGTGACCTGCAGGACATGGACTATCGAGAAATTGCCACGGTCCTGAAGGTTCCCGAAGGCACAGTCAAGTCCCGAATCAACCGCGGGCGCACGGAACTTGCGCGCCTGCTTCAACGTACCTATAGGCAGGTGATGTGATGCCAGGAGAGAGCAAAAACGGTATGCAATGCGCTGAGTTTGAGGCACTGTTGAGCGAGGCCGTCGAGCAGATGCTCAGTGGGAGCCGGCTGGAAAGCTTCCAGGCGCACGCCCAAGCCTGTGCGGTTTGCGGGCCTCTGCTGGCGGAAGCCGAGGAGGGGCACCGTTGGCTGAAGTCGCTCGAAGAAGTTGATCCTCCGGCTAATCTGGTCCACAACATCCTTATCGCGACCACGGGGCGGGAAAGCACCCGCGCGCGGAAAGAGGGCATTTCCTGGAAGGAAGCGGCGGCAGGATGGCTGCGTCCAATATTTGCCCTGGTTTTCGCGGTGGCGCGCCAGCCGAGATTCGCGATGTCATTTGGCATGGCCTTCTTCTCGCTCTCGATCACGTTGAGCATGGCAGGAGTGAAAGTAACTGATCTGCGCCATGCCGATCTGCGGCCCAGCGCTCTGCGTCGCACTTACTACGAAACCACCGGAAGAATCGTGAAGTACTACGACAACATTCGATTCGTGTACGAAATTGAATCGCGGCTGCGGGAATTCAAGCGGGCCACCACGCCTGCCCAACCCGCTCCGGAAAAAAAGGAAAAGGAGCGCAAGAACAACACAAGTGGACAGCCCGAACAAAAACAGGAACGCAACTACAGCCAGTGGGAGAACCATCCAGTGTTAGCCGCTGTGCCAGACCAGCCCCCTGTAGTGTCGGTGACCACCACATACAGGAGGAATTCATGAACTGCGCCAACCATCCCGCTATTCAGGCGGCGGCTTACTGCCGTACCTGCGGGAAAGCGTTGTGCACCAACTGCACCCGTCCGGTGCAGGGAGTGATTTATTGCGAAAACTGCCTCGCCGCTCGGCTCGGACACCCGCCGCAGAGCGCATATCAGCCTGGAGTGACGGTATCCGCAGAGACGCGGCTGCCGAGCCCAGGCCTGGCTGCCGCACTGGGATTCATCCCCGGAGTCGGGGCCATGTACAACGGCCAGTTCATAAAAGGGGTCATCCACGTCATGGTTTTTGTTGTCATGATTTGGATGGCAAATGAATATGGCCCGATTATGGTGCCCGTCTTCTTTGCGTATTTCTTCTACTCGGTCTTCGACGCTTACAAGACAGCACACGCGATTGAGATGGGCCAGCCGGTGCCGGATCCATTTGGTCTTGAGCGAATGTTCGGAGGGCAGAGCGCGGGCGCTGCTTCGGTGCCGGGGAGTTCAGTTCCGCCCAATGCTGTTGTTCCCGGCCAAGTGATTCCGGCTACTGCTGATCTACGCGGGCCACGGCATTCAGCCCCGGTGGGGGCAATCGTCCTCATCGCGCTCGGCGTTCTCTTCTTGTTAGGGAACATCGGTTGGTTCGAATTTCGTTGGGTGCACTACTTATTGCCCCTCACGCTGATCGGAATTGGTGGATGGTTGTTCGCTAGACGAGTTGGCCTGTTCGGCGTCGCGCCGGGGGTCTGCCCGTGCGAGCGCTGTCGCTCTCGGTGTCTGATGGGACCGGCGGTCTTAATGACGCTTGGGTTTCAGATTTTACTTCATAGTCTGGGCGTAATCAGTTTTGTCCGAACATTACCCGGCTTGCTGATCGTGTTTGGTTTGGTGAGAGTTTTTCAGGGTAACGCGTCGACCGCTGGCCATCTCGGGCCGCCATCGGCGCCCG
>DAIMDJ010000465.1:0-2510 GCA_036725905.1 Terriglobales bacterium | reverse complement strand
CACTCGAACAGCTTTTTCTGGAGCCGGCTCGCTGCACACCAAGAAAAAGATTTGTGATCGGCGGCGCGCTTTACCCGGAGGATTTTCCCTGGAGTAAGAACATCTGGTTTGTACGCCATGTGCCTCCTCCTCTGCATCCGTCTTTTTACTGCTCCTCTAACTTAACTCTGAGCGTTACGAGATCTGCTATGGCTGAAATGGGATATTGCCCATCGGGAAGGCTGTTCGAGGCCGCGGCTTGTGAGACCCCGGTAGTCAGCGATCATTGGGAAGGGTTGGAAGAGTTCTTTGAGCCGGGACGAGAAATTCTGATTGCCGCGCAAGCCGGTGATGTGGTCGATGCCCTCGCTCTGCCCACGGATGAGCTGCGCCGGATTGGAAGCGCCGCGCGCGAACGTGTTTTGGACGAGCATACGTCCGACCATCGCAGTCGCGAACTGATTCGGTTGCTTGAGGCATCGGCATGAGCCGGCGCTGGGGAGTGATTCCTGCCGCCGGTCTCGGCACGCGCATCCAGCCGCTTGCCTTTTCTAAGGAACTGCTGCCCGTCGGTACTCGGCACGACGGCCAAACCGAGCGTCCGCTTGCCGTCTGTGAATATCTGCTGGAACGCATGCTGACTGCGGGTGCAACGCGTGTCTGCTTTGTTATCTCGCCTGCGAAAACTGACATCATGAGTTATTTCGGCGGACAGATCGGAAATGCTTCAATCTGCTACGCAGTGCAGCAAAATCCCAACGGTCTTTGCGACGCTCTTTTCAGCGCGCTTCCTTTTATTGCGGCAGAGGACGAGGTGCTGGTCGGCCTCCCAGACACGATCTGGTTTCCGGTGGAAGGGTTCGACTTGTTGCCAGACGGCCTGCTTTCCTTCCTGTTGTTTCCCGTTGCGCAGCCGGAACTGTTTGACGCCGTAATCACCGATGACATCGGCTATGTGCAAGAGATTCAGGTAAAGCAGCACGGAGCAGGCTCGGAGTGGATTTGGGGAGCATTCAAGCTAAGCGGGAGGGTCATGGCCGATTTGCATCGAATCTGGCGCGAGCGCGGCAAATGTGATCAGTATGTTGGAACTCTTGTAAATGCCTACTTGCGACAGGGAGGAACGGCCATTGGCGTGAAACGTGGAGACACATACGTAGATGTCGGCACGCTCCACGGATACCGCGAAGCAGTCCGCCTACTTTCGTCTAATCAAATTGCCTACCATGAAGTCGAGCGCTGATTTGTCGTCGCCGCGAATTGCTTGGGATCATTTTGCTGACCCCGAGAGCGGGCTTTCCGCCAAGAAGAAACTACAACTGCGTATTCTCGTATTCGTAGCTCATCCCGATGACGAAACGATTGGCGCCAGCTCCCTAATGAGTCGGGTTGCGGATGTCTCGGTCATATTTTTAACCGACGGTGCCCCCCACGACCCTTGCTTCTGGTCACCCGACGCAAAAGGCACGCGTGAAGATTACGCGCAAATGCGGTGGCACGAAGCCACTGCGGCAACGGCTCTGGTGAATATTTCTCCAGAACGAATTCTGTGCCTTGGCGGAGTGGATCAGGATGCTATTCAGGGCTTGCCGGTGCTGGTCCCTCGCTTTGTAGAACTGCTGAGGGAACAGCAGCCGGATATCGTAGTCACCCATCCCTACGAAGGCGGCCATCCGGATCATGATACTGCTGCGCTAATGGCTCATTTGGGAGCGAAAAAGCTGGTTCGCGGAGGCCATAAGTCGCCCGTGATCGTGGAAATGACTTCTTATCACCTTCGTGATAGCCGGTGTGTCACGGGCGAGTTTCTTGCTACGAATGGCGCTTCTCCTCCGGAACTCGCTGTCGAGCTTTCACTCGAGGAGCAGGAGATCAAGAAAAAGATGATCGAGTGTTACCACTCTCAGCGTTTGGTTCTGGAAGCGTACCCTCTGAGTGCCGAGCGCTTCCGGCTTGCGCCTGAATACGATTTCAGCCGACCACCCCACCCGGGAAAACTTTGGTACGAGTGTCTGCGTTGGCCGATCACGGGAGAGCGCTGGAGAGAACTGGCCGTGGAAGCCGTGACGCAGTGTCATGAGGCGGCATGGGCCTGACAATACTCAGCGTGAGCTACCCACTGGCGGAGGTCTCGCCGGGAACAGCGGGCGGCGCCGAGCAGGTGCTTGCCACTCTTGATGAATCACTGGTCGGTGCCGGGCACAGATCGCTTGTATTGGCCCCGGTCGGCTCGCGATGTTCTGGGTTACTAATACCCGGCCCCGCTGTACCGGGAGTTCTGGATCAGCAAATGCAGCAGCGAGTCAGGCATAGCTATCGCGAAATTCTGCAGAAAACGCTTGCGCGATTTGCCGTTGATGTGGTGCATCTTCATGGATTGGATTTTCTGGATTATTTGCCGCCTCCGGGCGTGCCGGTAGTGGTCACCATGCATTTGCCCCCGAACTGGTATCCGGAAGACGCATTTCGGTTAAAGAGGCCGGAAACGTACCTTGTTTGTGTGTCTCAGTCTCAGGCCCGAGAATGTCCGC
>DAIMDJ010000464.1:0-2511 GCA_036725905.1 Terriglobales bacterium | reverse complement strand
CAAATTGCATAGGGTAGCTGGAATCGAAAACATCGCCGCCGCGGAGCTTCCATGCGTCAACCAGCCGAGCCGTGGTGCGGCTGTCGAGACCCTGGATTTCCAAGTCTCCCATCTTGTAAACGTCGCCTTCATGGAACTCGAGCAGGTAGCGAACAGTCGAGTGCGCATCATCAAATTCCGGTTCCGGTTTGATCGATGCGGCCATATATCCGCGAGTCCCGTAGAGATTCTTGATCTCATCAATATCCTTCGCGAGTTGGACAGTATTGGCGGGCTGACCGGGTTGCTGGTGGATCAAACCACGCAGATTGTCGGCTTCGAAAGCTTTGTAACCTGAGAGTTGCAGGTCCGACATCCTGTATTGCAGCCCCGGCGTAACGCTCACGGTTACATCAACGATTGTCTCCTCTCGTGTCTCCTGCATGATTTTTGGCTGCGCATCGGCGAATGCAGCTTTCAGGTAGCCACGTTCAAGATAGATGGGCAAGAAATCCTTTTCATCGTAGACGCGAACCACAGAGCGCAGGTACTCGCGTCCCTGAAGCGCCTTTGCTGCTGCTTGCAACAGCGGAAGCTCAGGCGCTGCTGCCTCCGCGAACTCGACGTTGCGAATATGAACTGCAGGCCCTCCCACCGTGAAGACAAACGCAGTGATTGGTCCATCCTGAGGCGCGTAGCGCAAATAATCCGCCTTTCCTTGAAGATTGCGCTCGGTAACCAGAGCTTGCAACGCGTCGGCAACCTGATCGGCAAGATTGCCCGCGACCGGCAACTCTCCATTGAAAAGCGGCACACGCGCTTGTAGCTTTTGCAGCAGTTCCTGATCCGTGAGCCAGACAAAATTGTCGAAACGCGCAGGAACGAACTGATTCGCGTCTGCTATTTGAATATCCAGCTTTGCGCCCTCAGAGGAATACTGAAATGCATAAGCAACATCGCTGAAAGCTCCAGTCTCCCCAAGATGTCGGCTGACTGCCTTGAAATCATCCTCGCTCACGGTTTGGCCCAGTTGCAGACCCGTCGCTGCCTTGATCTGGTCTGGCGTGTAGCGCTTGGTGCCAGTGACGCGGATGGAAACGAGTTTAAAAGCAGATGGCGGCAGTGGACGAGTTGATTTGCGGGGAGCCTGAGCCGGGGCAGAACAGATGAAAGATAAAAACAGGCCTACTGAGACAAATTGTCGGAGTTTCACGTCGCCGAGATTTTAACCCAAAACCGCGGTGACCAACGCACAGAAGGGCTCACGGCTTCGCCCGAGCAATCGCCTCGGGATTCTTGATTCTTACCGTCGTATCAATGAACGCCAGAGCCGCCCGGCTCAGCGCTTTGTCCTTGCGGAAGACCAGCGCCAGGTCGCGCCGAATCAGCGCATCGGCAATCGGAATGGCGGCAAGTACTTTCGCCTGCACGTCTTCCTGCACATGCGAGCGGGCGATGAATCCAACACCAACATCCGCAGCGACAAAACGCTTCAGCAGTTCGCTCGAGTCGAGCTCCATGGCGTAATGTGGCTTGAGCCTGTGCTCATGAAACAAATCTTCGAGTGAGTCACGCGTGTGCCCGGCCTTTGGAATCACAAGGTGAAATTTAGCCACCTCGGCAATGGTCGCAGATTTCATTTTGGCGAGCGGATGCTGCGGAGGGGAAATGATTACCAACTCGTCGCGATGAATCAGCACAACCGTCAATCGCGGGTCCGTGACTGGCAAGGACACAACTCCGAAGTCAACCGAATTGTCGATCACCGATTCCAGAATCTTGGCGTAATCGGACCGCTTGATATTCACGGCCACATCAGGATATTGCCGCTTGAATTCCGCAAAAACTTCGGGAAGGATGTGAAGGCAAGTGCCCTCATTCGCTCCTACGATAATCTCGCCACGTGGCACGCGCTCGGTTTCGGCGATGGCAGTGAGAACGCTCTTGCGGGCCTCAAGTGTTTCTTCAGCATATTTCTGGAAAAGCTTGCCAGCCTGTGTGATCGATACCTTCCCGCCGGAGCGGTCCAACAGCTTGGCGCCGACGTCTTCTTCAAGCGCACGGATTTGCGCAGAGATCGCCGGCTGTGTGCGGAAGCGTTTCTCCGCGGCACGAGAAAAGCTGGAGAGGCGAGCTACCTCGAGAAAGGTTTCTAGTTGGTCAAAGTCCATAATCGAGCTTTCAGCTGTCAGCTTTCAGCTCTCAGGTATTTTCGCAGGAAGACTTGCGTTCAGAACAAAATCGGGAAGGGCACGAATTTATTCGTGCCGCCTATGCTCCTCCACCCTTGTCCTTCCGAGCGGGCTCGCCCGCGAGGAATCTGATTCCCCACTTTTTTGTTTGTGCTGGCCTTGCCGTTCCCGGCCATCTGCTTGCTGAACCAGAAGCTAGAAGCTTTCGTTATAGCACTTATAAAAACAATCAATTTCCCCCTCCCTCGGGTGGCCAATACACTGAAATGTTCTGCAAAGGGAAAGATTGTAGCAGGCGCTCTTACTTCCCATAACATCCGAATGAGTCTATTCTTGGCGA
>DAIMDJ010000463.1:0-2521 GCA_036725905.1 Terriglobales bacterium | reverse complement strand
CGCTTACATCCGGCCACTGTTCTGCGAAGGGCGCGGGCCGTTTCGCTGGGTCGCCCTTTCGGGCGAGCCGTCGGACATTGCTGTGACCGATGACCTCGTTTTGGAGTTGTTTCCGGATAATCGCATCCTGCGCCGCTGGATTGATCTGGCGCGCAAGCGAATCAAATTTCAGGGACTGCCCGCACGCAT
Organism: Terriglobales bacterium; assembly: GCA_036725905.1. GTDB lineage: Bacteria > Acidobacteriota > Terriglobia > Terriglobales > Acidobacteriaceae > QIAB01. The sequence continues at coordinate 2,332 of DAIMDJ010000463.1, read as the reverse complement.
CTGCTGGCTTGGATACGGCGAACGCGCACAATTCGGGCTTGCAATGAACGAATTAGTTAAAAAAGGCAAGCTCAAAGCGCCAATTGTGATGGGCCGCGATCATCTCGACTGCGGTTCAGTGGCTTCTCCCTTTCGCGAAACCGAAAGCATGAAAGACGGCAGCGACGCCGTAGCCGACTGGCCGCTGCTTAATGCCCTGCTGAACACCGCCGCTGGCGCGTCCTGGGTTTCGATACATAACGGCGGCGGCGTAGGCATTGGCTATTCGCTGCACGCCGGGCAAGTGACGGTCGCCGACGGAACCGAAGCCATGGCCAAGCGTATCGAGCGCGTGCTCACGGCTGATCCGGGAATGGGGATCGTTCGGCATGCGGATGCGGGATATGAGGAAGCGAAGGAGTTCGCGAGAGAAAATGGCGTGAGGATTCCGATGGAAAAGTAAGTGTGAGCTACCCACCGATCAGGCACGCTGCTGAGAAAGAAATGGTGTCACTCCGTGCATTCGTTTAATCTTGACCATTCCGTACCGTGACCCTTTGTCATTCCGAACCGGCTTTAGCCGTGAGGAATCTGCTTTTCGTCTGTCGTACCGAGCCGGCGTCAGATTCCGGTCATTCCGAAACGGAAGAGCCACCTTGCCACGAAAAAGCAGATTCCTCACAGTTCTCGCCTTCGGCTCCGAACAGCTCGGAATGACAATGCTCTATTCTCCGGGAACCTACAGCCGCTGCTAAACTATCCACCCGGTGACCGTTCAATCAGCCAAACCGCAATATTCTCCCTTGCTCCTGCTAAACATTCGCCAGCTCGTTACCCTCCGTTCTCCATCCCGCAAACCTGGACCGCGGCGAGGGCCGGAACTCAACGATCTCGGCATTATTAAAGACGGCGCTGTGCTGTGTGTAGGCGGAAAGATTGTTTCCGTTTCCAAAGCCAAAGACGCCCTGTCTGATCCCTGGATCAAGAAGAACCGGAAGAAAATTATCGAGATCGATTGTGGCGGCCAGGTGGTCTTGCCGGGTTTTGTGGATTCGCACACGCACCCGGTTTTTGTGAACCCGCGACTTGTGGATTTTGAAAAGCGCATCGCGGGCGCGACTTATGAGCAAATCGCTGAAGCGGGCGGCGGAATTCGCTCCAGCGTTGATGCGGTGCGAAAGGCATCGCGAAATGAATTAGCCGATAGAGTCTTATCCAGCCTGCGCGAGATGGCTGCTCAGGGTACGACGACCGTCGAAGCCAAATCAGGTTACGGCCTCACGCTGGAAGCGGAACTGAAATCGCTCGAGGCAATTCGTGACGCCGCTGCGTATTGGCCGGGGACAGTTGTCTCAACGCTGCTTGCCGCCCATGTTGTCCCCATGGAGTTTGAGGGACGCCCGCAAAAGTACGTCGAACTCGTCTGCAACGAAATGATTCCCCGCGCCGCGAAGCGAAGACTGGCGCAGTTTGTGGATGTATTTACAGAACGAAGCGCCTTCAGCCCTGAGGAAACAGAGGCCATTTTCGATGCCGCTGCGAAGCACGGGCTGGGGATGCGCGCCCATGTATGCCAACTGAGCCATACTCTGCTACGGCCGCTGCTGCGCTTCAACGTGAGCTCACTGGATCATCTCGACTACGTTAGTGATGACGACATCTCGCAGCTAACTAAGCACGACACGGTGGCTACTCTAGTCCCCGGCGCCAACTATTTCCTCGGCCTGCAAAACTTCCCGCCCGCGCGAAAGCTGATCAACTCCGGCGTTGCCGTTGCCCTGGCAACAGATTTCAACCCAGGCTCCTCGCCTACGCCGAGCATTCCGTTCGTTCTATCTCTGGCATGCACGCATATGAAGATGTCGCCGGCCGAAGCGATCGCGGCAGCGACAATCAATGGCGCGTGTGCGCTACGATTACAGCATCGCAAAGGATCAATTGAGGCGGGGAAAGACGCCGATCTCTCTGTTTTTGATGTCTGCGACTATCGCGAGATCCCATATTGGTTCGCCTCGAATCGTTGCGCATTCGTGGTTATGAATGGGACGAACAGCACAGCGGGTTGAAAGGTTCTGCCCACAGCTAGATCTAACGCTGAAGACCGACAGACCGACACCGGCTCCGATCACCTGATTGAGCGATTTCCGTTGCGTTGCTATAATCGGGCCTGTTCCACGCGCTCTCAGTGCCCTGACTGCCCTGGTTGGGGCAACCTCCGCTCTAGCTGTGCGCGTCGCGCGGCGTTTCGGACCAGAGTGCAAAAGCGTGGCCAGGTAGCTCAGGTGGTAGAGCGCAGCCCTGAAAAGGCTGGCGTCGGCGGTTCAACTCCGTCCCTGGCCACCATCATTCCAAA
>DAIMDJ010000462.1:0-2522 GCA_036725905.1 Terriglobales bacterium | reverse complement strand
CAAACTCGTGTTTGAGGATAACCGTGCAGCTGCTCTGGCATTCGCGTTTCAGCACAGCAATGCCGCGCCACCAGTGAACCTGACTGTTATAGCCGTTGCAGAAGTAGGTTCGAAGTTCCAGTCGGCTTTGAAGTCCGCTGAGGTCACAGCCGTGACATCTACCACGGTCACGATTGATGCCGGCACGGCGCCTCCCAGCGGCGGAGGAATCGAGGTTCGCTGGAGTGACGCAGGATGGGGCGCGGGGAATGACCGAAACTTGGTGGGACGCTTCTCTACGCGGAGCTTCACGGTGCCACGGCTGGACCGCACTCAAAGTTATTATCTGCGCCAGTATGACAATTCGACGCCGCCAAAGTATTCCCGTTACACCACGGCGCTACATGTGGATTATCCGCTATGAGAGATTTCGATGACGAAGGTTCGGGAAAATCCCCAGCCCACGCTGCGACCAGACAGCCCCTGGTCGTGCGCGTTACAGACAGCGATTTCCAAAACGAAGTTCTCGAGCGGCTGGGGCGGCTCGAAGCCAAAATGGATTCCATCGTCGGCAGCTACCAGCCGGGGCGGATGAAGCTCGCGGAAGACCGAATAGTTGCTCTCGAGCGCAATGACATTAAACGTGGCGTTTACGATCGCCTGCTGAACGCGGTGATCACAGTGGCCATCAGCATGGTGATTGCGTTACATGATCGCTGGTGGAAATAGCCTCACAACGGGCGGCTCAGCCCGTGAACTTAAATCGCAAAATACAAAAGGAGAAATCGCTATGGATTTTCTGTCCAAACTGCTGCAAGGGATTTCCTTTGTTCCGGCCCTCGTGACCGGAATCGAAAAACTGCTTGGTGGACGATCAGGAGAGGACAAGAAAGATGCTGCACTGTCCTTTGTGCAGGCCGCGCTCTCCATGAGCGACGCAATCACGAACCGTCAAATCGTAGACGAGCAAAAATTCAAAGACGGTCTGGGCAAGGTGATTGATGGAACCGTGGAGTGCCTGAATGCGTCGATGTGGGCCAAGCAGAACTGATCTGAATCGATTGTGCTGAAATTGATCCGGATGGCGGAGCGCGGACTTACCCTACCTCTTCACTCCAATTCTCCAGCGTCCTCTTCACCAACGCCATGAACTGATCCGCCACCGCGCCGTCGATCAGGCGGTGGTCGTATCCGAGTGTCAGGTGAACGACGCTGCGGATGGCGATGGAATCGTTGCCATCAGCATCGGTGACCACTAACGGAACCTTGGCGATGCCGCCGACGCCCATAATCGCGGAGTTCGGCTGATTGATAATGGGCAGCCCGAACACCGCGCCGAACTGGCCGGGGTTGGTAATGGTAAACGTGGAACCCTCTACTTCTTCCGGCTTCAGTTTCTTGCTCCGCGCACGCTCGCCCAAGTCCGTGATGCCGCGTTGCAGTCCAAGAAAATTCAGGTCATCGGCGTTCTTCAGCACGGGCACGATCAATCCCCAGTCAAGCGCAACTGCGATTCCCATGTTCACGTGGCGGTGATAACGAATGCTCTCACCTTCCATAGACGCATTGACAATGGGAAATTGCTGAAGCGCAATAATCGCCGCGCGCACGAAAAACGGCATGAACGTCAGGCGTGCGCCATGGCGCTGCTCGAAGCCTGCTTTCAATTTGTTGCGCAGATTCACAATGCGAGTGAGGTCCACTTCGAACATGCTGTGCACATGTGCGCTGGTGCGGCGCGACTCGATCATGCGCTGGGCGATGATCTTGCGCATCTGCGTTGCGGGTACGAGATCGCCCGGAATCGGAGCGGGAGCGGCAGGAGCAGGCGGTTGCGGAGCACGCGCCGGCGCGGGCGCGCTCGCACCCGGAGCCGCTGTCGCCTCTGTACGCTCAAGAAAGGCCATGATGTCCTGCTTGGTAATGCGTCCGCCAAGGCCGGTACCCGAGACTTGCGATAAATTCACGTTGTGCTCGCGGGCGATCTTCCGCACCAACGGTGACGAGCGCGCGTGATCCTCTTCTTCGTGAGCAGGAGCGGGGGCAGGTGCAGGCTGCTGCTCCGCCTGCGAAGGGGCCGCTTTGGGAGGCGCAGACGCGTTCTTTTCTGCAGGAGCCGGAGCGGGCTGAGGCGCGGCAACCGGCTTGGAAGCAGCTGATGCAGACTCGCCGTCCGCAGCGATCGTGCCTACCACAGTATTTACTTGGACGGTCGTGCCTTCGGCTACCTTAATATCCTGCAGCACACCGGAAGCGGGCGCTGGAATCTCCGCATCCACCTTATCGGTCGAAATCTCAAACAGCGGCTCGTCGCGCTGAACTTTGTCGCCGGGCTTCTTCAGCCACTTGGTAATTGTGCCTTCGACGATGGATTCGCCCATCTGCGGCATCACAATATCAGTCGGCATGGTTCCCTTCCACAGCGCCCCGCGATTGCAGGAGGCAAACGCTTCATTATATATAAAGCATCAGGCGGAACAGCTTCGGTCGCGGACCTGATATGCGGAAGGGAAGTAATTAAGGACCCTCTTGCTACCGGGTTG
>DAIMDJ010000461.1:0-2527 GCA_036725905.1 Terriglobales bacterium | reverse complement strand
CTGCGGGGATAAATTTCATAGAAGACCGCGTGCTGCCACCATTGATGGCCTTCGGCGTCGGTGGGCGCAGTTTGGGCGAACATCCCGCCGAAACATCCCAAAATCACAATCAGGCATTTCAAAACTCTTGTGAGCATAATTGCTCCTCCTGAGCTGCATTTAGGCTGTCTTATTCTTGTTGTGCAGCGGTGCTCCTGCGACTTCCAGAAAAATGAATCATGATTTTCTCATGGGGGTAGCGTTCCCCCGCATTCTCATCGAAATGAATGCGCAATTTCTTCTCGCCGCCACTCGTTTTCACTAATTCAGCGCCTTCCACAGAAACGATCTGCTCAGGATTCCATAGATCCAGTTCATACTGCCCGCCTGCGGCGCCGGACACATCCAGCGTCAGCGCGTCAAGAGACGGATTCCAGGATTCCGAGACGACTCGCAAGCCCCGGCTGCGAGCGCCCAATGGCGGCAGCGTGGAGTTGAAGCTCAACCCGGAATCATTTTTTAGACGAATTCGCAACACATTCGGCCCGCCATAAACGGGAAAGCGAACCGTCACGTGCTGGTCGGCAGCATTCTTTTCCGGGTGAAACGGTACGGGACGGCCGTTCAGTTCTGCTCCGGTCACTCGCGCTCGCGGACTCAAGGCAGGAGAGAATTCAATTGCGCAATCTCCGGCGCCGCTCCGGCTTGTTTCGAGAGTTAGCTCTTCAGCCGTCTTGTGATACCGAAAATTTAGCGCAACTGTCCCGACGTGGACATTGTCGATCGCGAAGGAGTTCCAATCCGCGGGGATATGTGGCGCAAACGTAAGTCGGCGACCGGCCGCATCGACTTCAAGCCCGAAGAGCCCACGCAATAGTGGGCTGATCACCATCGCCGCAGACCAAATCTGGTGCGGCGAACTGGTCGCAAGCGGCTGGTAATAGTCGCCGGAGAGAACTTCGGTGACGTGCCCCAACGATCCGTCGAGCGCCATAAGGGCATTGGCACGCAGGTTAGAGTACGCGGGCAGCGCGCGATGATAGCTGTATTCGCCCACCGACGCCCATCCAGTAAACAGCGGCCAAACCGAGCCGAAGTGATACCCGCCGGCGCTGTATTTCGGGGACGTTGAGGAAATAATTCTCATGCCCCAGTCGGTTTCGTGATCGTGAGTTGCAAGCTGAGTAATTGTGGCGCCGGCCTTGTCATCATCGAGCAAGTGAAACCACATCGGCACCATGGCCAGCACGCTCGGCTCATCGACTTTTTGACTGTTCTGGTCGAGCGCAAACACGAAACGGCGTGTAGCATCGGACCAGAAAAGCTGATTGACCATCGCCTTGTGCTGAGCAAATTCCGCCGCGAGTTGCTTGCTGACATCTTCCTTGCCAAGCAGGCGAGCGAGATTTGAAAGCGCTTGCAGCGCCTCCGCGCCTAAGCCGCTTTGGTAAAGCTCAGTCTTCACCGGCAGCAGCGGCCCGCCTTCCACCCAGCCATGGCCAAACCCGAAATTTTGGGGCAGCCCTTGAGAATCATAAGTCGAGCGCAGAAATTGATACGCGTTCCATAAGCTCTCCCATTTCTGCCGGGCAAAGTCGGCATCGCCACTTTCCGCCACGTACTCGTTCATCGCAATGATGTACAGCGGCGTTGCATCCGCCGATGCGTAGGGATATGGGTACGCTTTGAACCAATCCACAAAGCTGGCGCCCTGTGAAATTTCGTGCGGAATCTTGCCATCCGAGCGCTGATATTTGGAGATAAACTCCAACGCGATGCGCGTGCTGGCGAAATCGCCTTCCGCATCCAACGCCAAAGACGTCCAGAGTGAATCGCGGCCAAAGAACCAAGCAAATCCGGGCCGCTGGCTTTCGCCTGAAGTGCGGTAGCCGGCAATCAATCCGGTCCCCAGAAATGGATTCGTAACCAGCCCTTGCAGAACGCTAATCCGCGACCAGTCGTAAGCTCTCTGCAACTGCGAATCAGGCAAGTCCAGGCGGACGGTGTGCGCCAGGTACGAGCGGTAGTAATCAGCCGCCTCCCGCTCTTTCACTGCGAAACTACTCAGCAAGCGCTGATAGGTGCTCTCCGCTTCCGCACGCCCGTTCATGGATGCGGCTATTACGATCAGCCTTGTGTCCTTACCTTTGCTGATTACACCCAGATCGATCGAGTTTTCATGCGACTCCGAATAATTCGTGGCGTATTCCTGCTGGACTTCGCCTGCGGTCGGAGAGCCGACGAATGCCGCAAATTTCTTTTGCTCTTCTCCGAAATAAAAAGCGTGCAGAGGCTTATCCCAGTTCAGATAAGTTCCGCCCAAAGCGGCTGGCCACTCCAATTGAAAGTCGCGCTGGAACACAGCCTCTATATCTAGCGGCTGCTCTGTCTCTGCATCGATCTTGATGTATGCGCCTGATTCATTTATCGGGATGAGCAAAGTTTCCGCGACAGAAAACGTGTCGCCCGCATAGTAGATGGTGCACGACTCAGGGCGCACCGTGACCGTGCGGGCCAGAGCTTCAGCAGGAATGACGCGTCCGTCCAC
>DAIMDJ010000460.1:0-2534 GCA_036725905.1 Terriglobales bacterium | reverse complement strand
TAATACCCGCCGGCGTTCGCGGCGTGACCTCCGTAAGGCCTCCCGTACTATGGTCGATCTTGAACAATGAAATATCATTTCCGGTTTGATTGGCGGCATAAGGAAATTTATTTGCAGGATCCAGCACAATAGAATTTGGCGAATTTCCCGCCGCGAACGGCGATCCGACCACGGGCGTGAACTTGCCCGAATGGTTGCTCACGCGGAAGGCAGCGATGGAATTCGAAGTGGGCAAGGTCACATAAGCAATATGCGTGGACGAGCTGCTACAGCCGACTAGCCCCGCCAGCACAAGCAATACGCAAATCAAAGCTATTCGCTTCAATGCGATCATTCCATTCTTTCCCCAAATCAGCCAGCAGCTACGGAGATGATAAGGTTGGTTTGTGTCCTTTTCTTCTGATTGTGTGCCAGCGATACACCAACCCGGTCGAGATTCGCACATTATTCTGCGTAGTGCTGAAGAGTGAGGTATGCACGTAATCAACCTGCACGGCGCGAAATGCGAATCGAGAAGAAATGTCAAAATCGAGTCCGCCGCCGAGCACAATGGCCCGTGCCGTGTCGCCCTCGCCCGTTCCAACCCGAACAAAGCTCCTGGAGTCGCCGAAAAGCGCATGAGCAAAGAACAGCATACTGCCACGCGGATAAAGGAACTGCGGACCCACCGTGAGATCGCGCAGGTTCACCTTCGAGCCGTATTGCCCAGTCAACTCCACCTTTACCCCAAATCCGTATGCCAAGTTAAATGCAGGAGAGATGTTGAATCCATTCAGGTTTGAGCGATTTGCAAATCCAAGCGTTGGACTGTCAAAACGCGTATACGAGTAGCCCCCGAAGACTTGAACGCGAGGAATCTGCTGCGCAACCGACAAACTGCTGAGAGCAGTGATGCGAAGAAGAATCAATAGCAAAATTACCTTCGATGTACCACGACGCAAAAATGCGTGTACCTCGTTCGCGTTCAGAGGCAACTGTGTTTTCATTGGCAGTTTTAGGGTCTCCCGAATAATCAGAAACAAGATTTTACGGCTTGCGGCAAAGTTTAGGCGTCTAACCCCAACTGGCGCCGTCCAGATGTGAAGCCTGACGATTGTGTGATGCGTCTACGGATAAGGATAAAACACAAAAAACAGCAGCGATAACCCAGCCAGTACCCACAGCCCCGGCTTGATCTCGCCTACTCGCCCGGAAACCAGCTTGCAGAACGGATAAAGCACGAACCCGGCTGTAATTCCGATCCCGACATTGTACGTAAAGCTCATCAATGCGACCACTGCGAAAGCCGGAATCAGCTCGGTGAAATCGTCAAAGCGAATTCTGGTGATAGGCGAAAGCATGAGCAGGCCTACGACGATCAGCGCTGGTCCGTAAGCCTGAGGCGGGATTGCTGATATGAATGGCGAGAAGAACAGCGTGCCCAGAAAACAGATTGCCGTCACAACCGCGGTCAACCCAGTCCTTCCCCCAGCTTCGACTCCCGTTGCAGATTCGATGAAAGCCCCCGAGGTAGACGTCCCGACCAAAGCCGCGAAAATCACGGAAAGTGCATCCACTGTCATCGGGCGTTCAATCTGTGGCAAGTTTCCGTTCTCATCCAGAAATCCCGCGCGTGCCGACACTCCAATCAGCGTGCCCATGGTGTCCACGAAAGCCATAATAAAGATCGTGAGCACAATCGGGAAGAATCCCCAGCTCAGCGCTCCTCGAAAATCCATGCTGAACAGTATCGGAGAAATGCTGGGAGGCAAGCTCACCCACGCTTTCGGTGGCACAGCCACTCCCGTCACGTAAGCCAGAAACGCGGTTGCGAGGATGCCGATCAGAATGGCGGCGGGAAAGCGGCGGATCATCAGCACTGCCATCAGCAAGAAACCGAAAATCGCGACTAAAACCGGGGCGGCTGTCAGATGGCCAGCCCTCAGCGGCGCTCCTGCATTTCCCAACATAACAACGCCGGTTTGATTCAAGCCGATAAATGTCAGAAACAGTCCGATTCCAACCGCAAAGCTGTAGCGCAAGGCGGAAGGAATCGCATCCACGAGCCACTGCCGCAGGCGCACTACTGTCAGGACCAGAAACACGACGCCTGCCAACAAAATCGCCGCCAGAGCCGCTTGCCAGCTAAAGCCCAAAGCTTGCACGACCGTATAGGCCAAAAATGCGTTCTCGCCCATGTACGGCGCAATAGCGAACGGCCGCTTGGCATAAAGGCCCATCAGCAGTGTGCCAAAGACTGCCGTAAGAATCGTGGCCACCATCGATGGCCCTACCGGAACTCCCGCTGCCTTCAAAATGGCTGGATTCACTACGACGATATACGACATTGTCACGAACGTGGTCAGGCCCGCGACCACTTCGCGCCCCAAGGTAGTGCGGTTGCGCTCCAGTTGAAAATAGCGATCGATCAGGTTCAACACGGGCTAGCAGGATACGCTGAGGGGCAGTGCTGCACCAACTGCTAAGTACTGACGGGGAACGGACGACTGGAGGATTGCTGGACAATGCCGTTCACGTGCCGCTGCCGTTCCCAA
>DAIMDJ010000459.1:0-2536 GCA_036725905.1 Terriglobales bacterium | reverse complement strand
CGAATTCACCAGCGCTGCGGTGGCGATCGGTCCGGTGAAGTGAGGCACAATGCCGACGAAATGCGTCTCGCAGATTGCCGCGATTTTCATCATCTCGGTAATGCCTCCTACGTTCGGCAGCGTAGCGCGAACGTAGTCGATATCGTGGTTCTCCACCAGTGGATTGAAGTCCCAGCGATTCCCCCATTCCTCGCCCGCGGCGATCGGAACCTTTACTAACTTTCGGAGGCGCGGAAGGTCTTCGCCGAATCCCTCCGCCCGCACGGGATCCTCGACAAACAACGGCGCAAGGCTCTCGATCAGATCGCAACCGCGGATCGCGTCGGACAGATCGAATCGCTGATGAAAATCGATGCAGAAGTCGCCATCTTTTCCTACGCCTTCGCGCGCCTGCACGCACTCCTCGTAAAGCTGATTCAATTTCTGACGGGTATTGAAGATGGTATTCGCAGGCGTGTCAGCCGCGCCCATGCGGAAGGCTCGATAACCGGCCGCGATAGTGACCGCCGCACGATCCTTCACGCTCATGCCAGGCTTGATGCCAGGGATGATGCCGGCGGTGTTGTAGCATTCACAGTAATTCCGCACCATGCCGCCCAGGATTTCGTGAACCGGCAGCTTCAGCACCTTGCCTTTGATATCCCACAGGGCCAAATCGAGCGCGCCGAGCGCATGTTCCTTTTCACGCCCAGGCGGATAAAAGAACGACCGTGACATGTCCTGCCATAAGCGTTCGATATGCTGCGGGTCCTGCCCGATCAGGCGTCCGGCGCACTGCTTCAGCGCATCCGGAAAACCGCCTTCACCTACACCCGTGATTCCCGCGTCGGTCTCGATAGTCACTACGGTGTCGGCCTGATTGAACAGCGGATTCGGATTGGGTGGCGCGTAAGCCCGTACTCGCGTGATCTTCAGCTTGGGCAACGCGGCTTGCAGCATCGGGAGATGCGCGAACGCATACACACCCGCGGCCATCGATTTCAGAAATAATCGCCTATTCATCGGATCTCCTTCAACATGCACCGGTCCCCACTGTAAATCTACTTCCGAGACGCGCCTCGACTAATCTCATATTCCCGCAATTCCGGCCTGAAATTGACGATATGCGGAACTGGCAAAGACAATCTCACGAAGCCCAGCAAGAAATGCCAACGCCCTAACTTCTGGACTGACCACCTTAACGTCATAGTCCTTCTTGAGCATCTGGCGCCAAGCCAACTGCAGATTGGGCTGGCCGCTCAAAACGATTCTTATGGGACGCGGTGCGAGGAATCCCAGGCTGCGAAAAGCTCGAAGATCACTCGCCAAGAGAGAGCCCAGAAGAAAGCTATACAACTCCCGCTGACCATACCGAGAATTCCCCTCAAGCAACCGGGTCATGAAGAGCGCGCGTGATAGACCATAGCGCTCGCTGCATCTGACTCCGCTTTCGAAGAAGCTCTTCTGCAGCTCCTGCGACCTCAGATCGCGCAATCGGCTCGCCAGGATCGTCTGCGTTCTTAGGGCGTGCAGTGCTTCCCCAGAGAGCGTACTGGCCGATCGCACAATTCGACCCCGGGCATCCACCTCGATTGCTTTGGAATGCGACCCCACGTGCAAGAGCAGCCACGGCGCTGCGTGAGCTCGCGGCTGCGCATTCGCCTGAAATCCTACAATCTCTGTCTCCTCACCCCGAATGACATCGCTATATGCTACCTCTGATAATTTACACGGGGCTCTACCGATTCGCACTCCGGGCACCAAGAAAAATGGCAACGGACTCACTCGGGCAAACCTTTTCATTCGTACATTCTCCGCGAGCTTGCCGACGCCGGCGGGAGCAAGGACATGGGGCACTTCTAAAAGCCCCAATTGTGAAGTCAGCATGCCAGCCGCAAGTACAAACCTCGGAGGCGATGGTGCTCGTCTCGATAACGAGCGGAAGGTTCCGCGCAGCGCGCTTTCAAGCAGTTCTCGGTCGGCGTGGATCGAGGTCTGCCGAACTCCTACAGGATGCTTGGACTCCCGCAGAATCCTGTCATCCCTCATAAGCCAAACAGTTGTGTTCGTTGTGCCAGTGTCCACTGCGAAATAGGTCAACTTTTTCTCCCATGTAGCGGTCATAGCGAAGTAATGGACGAACGAATACTCTAAACCGGAAACCTGCCAGCGCCGCACCTGATAGGTAAATCAAGATCGTCCAGCTATCAACCTCCGCCTGCTCTCGTGCATTGTGGGCTCATCAAGTGAACGGGAACCGCGTCAAATGGATCCAGTATTTCTCCTTGGAGGTGTCCAGCTTGCCATTCGTCGGTCAGTCTTCCGCTTTTATATTCGCTGACTAGTACGCTTCACGAGAGCCTTGCCGGCGGAGCTCCGCGCTACTTGATTGGTTAACGCGGTTACCGTAGAAGTGGCTTGCCGAATGAATGCTTCAACATATTGCTACATCTGGTTTCCGAAGTCTGTGGAAGAAGTGCTGCAGGGGATTTGGCCTCACGAGGGAAGCTTGAAATTATCTGCACAGGACAAAGCGTCAGTTCTCGCAGGCCGGCCA
>DAIMDJ010000458.1:0-2544 GCA_036725905.1 Terriglobales bacterium | reverse complement strand
TTGAACACGCCGCCTTTGCCTTTGACCATCTTCTGCTGCAAATATTGCTCGCGGCTACAATCGGCCACGTCCTCCCCGAAGATCACGATGCGCTCGTCTCGCTTCATCTCATCGCGCAACGTGGCGTTGATCAGGTCAGCCATGGTTTTCGCAGCTAGCTTTTTTCCATCAGTCGGCGTTGGTTCTGCCTTGGCAGGAGCTGGTTGAGTTTCAAATGCAGAAGATGTCGGATCGAGATCAGGCGAGTACACGAATCGCGTCACCGTCTCGGGCACTGGCGGAGCGGAGTGCAAGGCGCGGTCGATTGCGGCTTGGAGATCGTCGTCCACCTGCTTTTCCAACTTGTTAATTCCCGTTTCATCCAAAATGCCTTCGCGCAGTAAAAACATCTGCATGCGCGTGATCGGATCGCGCGCTGCGTCGCGTTGGCGCTCGACATCGGGACGATAGAGACGCTCGTCATCAGAAAGCGAGTGGGAGTAAGGACGGATCACATGAGCATGGATAAATGCAGGGCCGCGCCCGGCACGGCAGTGCTGCACTGAGCGCATAAATGCCGCATAGCTGGCGACAGGATCGGTCCCGTCCACCTCTTCAAAGTGGAAATCGGGGAATCCGGTCACCAGACGCGAAATGCTTCCGCCAGCGGTTTGCACTTCCACAGGCACGGAGATCGCATACTCGTTATCCTCAACCACAAATATCAATGGCAGCTTCAGATTGGAAACTGTGTTCATGGCCTCCCAGAATTCACCTTCGCTGGTGGTCCCGTCACCGAGAGAAACGTAGGTGATTTCGTCGCTGTGGAACTCGACGTCTTTGAACTGTCGATAGTCGCCTTCGACTTTTTTGGCGGCGTTAGGATGAGCAGTGAGATAACGCGCTACTTCAGCGCAGCCCACCGACTGCAAGATCTGAGTTCCAGTCGGGGATGAACCGGTCACGATATGGAGCCGAGGAAAACTCCAGTGCGAAGGCATCTGCCGCCCACCAGAGCTGGGATCGTCAGCAGCGCCCACCGCCTGCAAAAGCATGTCGTAGGGAGAAACACCCAACCCGAGGCAAAGCGCGCGATCGCGATAATAAGGATAAAACCAGTCGTAACCCGCTTTGAGCGCGAAGGCGGCGGCGACTCCGATAGCCTCATGGCCGGCGCCAGAGATTTGGAAGAAAATTTTCTGCTGACGCTTCAGCATGATCTCCCGGTCGTCTAGACGCCGGGAGGTGTACATGATCCGGTAGGCCTCGGTCAGTTGCTGGCGGGAAAGACCTTCGTAGGTCTTGCCCGCCTGCTTAATGTCGCTGTCGGCTACTCCGGCCGGTTTGGGATCGGTCTTGGTCGCCATGCTCAAATGCATTGTAAATCGAGATACGGCGTTCCGAATATACTGGATTTGAGGGAAGATTACTTCCTTCGAGAATGATCCAGTTCAACCGCCAATTCGATCCTCATAAAATCAAGCTGCTGGTGTTTGATCTGGACGGCACGCTGATTGATTCGCGGCTGGATCTGATTCACTCGGTGAATGCCATGGTCAGGCATTACGAGCGTCCCGAGTTACCCGGCGATGTGGTGGCTTCATACGTCGGAGATGGCGCTCCCATGCTGGTTCGCAGGGCCCTGGGCGATCCAAAGAGCGAAAAGTTTGTTAAAGAAGCTTTGGAGTATTTTCTCGGTTATTATCGCGTTCATAAATTAGATAACACGCATGTTTATGAAGGCGTTAAGGAGACCCTGGCGGCGATTCGCAGCTCGAACGGAGTGCAGCGACAAATGGCTGTTCTGTCGAACAAACCGATGAACCCCTCGCGAGCCATTGTGGAGGCGCTGGGATTGTCCGAGTTCTTCGTGCACGTTTATGGTGGGAACAGCTTTCCCACCAAAAAGCCTGATCCGGAAGGGGTGCGCAAGCTGCTGCATGAGACGAAAACACACGCGCAGGACGCGGTGATGATTGGGGATTCGTCGATCGACGTAATCACCGGTAGGAATGCGGGCATGTGGACTTGTGGCGTGAAGTATGGATTTGCGCCGCATACGCTTTGTGAAGCCCCTCCAGATGTGGTAATCGATCAGCCCAAAGATTTGGCGGAACTGTTCGCAGCCCCTTGAGCGTGGCAGAGATACTTTCGAGTGAATCTCTGTGTACCTCTGTGCCCTCTGTGGTTAACGCTCTCAGCCGCGATCCTCGATTACACTCCACTATTAATGAACTCCATCCATGAATTCAGTGCCACTGAACTGCGCAAGCTGCGCAGCCTGAAGAACCCGCACGGCATTCAGCGCTTCATTGACGACATGCCCTACCGTCTCGCTGACACGGCATGGTCACCACAGCGCGTGCTGCGCGAGAATACGGCTCACTGTTTTGAAGGCGCCATGTTGGCGGCGGCTGCCATGCGGGTGAACGGATATCCTCCGTTAATCTTCGATCTGGAAGCGGATGAGGACACGGATCATGTGGTCGCGATTTATCGTGTACACGGGCACTGGGGTGCCATCGCGAAGTCCAATTTCACGGGATGCCGCTATCGCGAGCCGGT
>DAIMDJ010000457.1:0-2555 GCA_036725905.1 Terriglobales bacterium | reverse complement strand
GTGTTCTTCAGCTTTTCTACGCGGCAGGAGTATTACACCGTTCCTGCCATTCCTGCTATTGCTCTGCTGGTCGGAGGATGGCTCAAGCGCGAGATCCAGTCGCCCGCCAATAGCTACGATCGCCGCGCCGGAGTAATTTCTTCCACTGTTCTTTTCGCATTGGGCATACTCGTACTCTCAGTCGGAATGTTTTTCGTCGCGTACTCAAGACCACCCGCCCCTGGCATGGATATTTCTGAACTGCTCACCAAAAATCCTGCGGAGTACAAACTCTCCTTCGGCCATTTACTCGATCTTACGCCGCAGTCTCTCGGCGCCTTTCGCTGGCCGCTATTCGGATTTTCGTTCGCCTTTTTCATTGGAACCGGGCTGAATTGGCTTCTACGCCGCCGCGGCCGCCTCGCCCACGCAAACATTGTCTTGGCTCTGATGATGGTTGCCGTGCTCGCCTGTGTGCACTCCGGATACGTAACTTTCTCGCCTACCCTTACGTCAAAACCTCTTGCACTCGCTATTAAGCAGCATTACCGTCCGGGAGACATCGTCGTCGTAGGTGGGGACTACGCAGCCGCTTCCAGCCTGAACTTTTATGCAAATGTCCACTTGCTCGTGCTGCACCAGCCGCAAGCGATTCTGTGGTACGGTTCTCAATTTCCAGACGCTCCGAAAGTATGGGAGACGCAATCTTCGTTCGATTCGCTGTGGTCTGGGCCGCAGCGAGTGTTCCTTTGGACGGACCACAAGGACCCACCCGAACTGCGCGGCGCGCAACGCTACCTGCTCGCCAGCAGCGGCGGCAAATCCATCCTCACGAATCAGCCCGTAGGAAACTGACCCACCAAACTCCCCATTTATAATCCTCCGAGATCATGTGGTACGCCCTCTTAGCCCTGGCGCTGTTTGGCACAGCCAGTTCGACAGTTTTTCTGATCCTCGCGCTCGTTGCCGCACGTCGCTATCGCCGCTACGCTGAAAATGCCAGCCGCAGCGCCAACGCTGTTCCGGAATCCACTCTGCCTCCCGTAACCTTGCTGAAACCGGTTCACGGAATGGAGCCTCGCCTGCACGAGAATCTGGAGAGCTTCTTCCGCCAGAACTATCCCGACTTCGAAATCATCTTCGGCGCCCGCTCCGCTGATAATGCCGCGCTCACCGTGGTTGACGAACTACGCGCCCTTTATCCCAACGTCAGGTGCAAGATCGTTCTTTCCGGTCCACCCACTTGGCCAAACGCCAAAGTTTTCTCCCTGGACAAAATGATTGCGCTCTCAAGAAACGATTATTTTGTCATTAGCGATAGCGATGTCGAGGTTGGCCCCGACTTCCTGCGCAACGTGGTCCCTCCGTTGCTGAATCCCAGAAACGGTCTCCTAACATGTGTTTACCGGGGTGTTCCTGCCCGTAGCTTCTGGTCATCGCTTGAAGCGCTGGGCATGTCGGTTGAGATGACGTCCGGAGTCCTACTCGCTGACATGCTGGAGGGAATGCGCTTCGCGCTCGGCGCGGTTATCGCCACCAACCGCCAAGCCCTGGAGAAAATCGGCGGTATCGCCGCCACAGCCGACTATTACTCGGATGATTTTGTACTTGGAAATCTGGTTTGGGCGGCCGGCTATAACATCGTGCTCTCGCATTACGTCGTAGACCACGTGCTGATTCCCAGCTCCTTCCTTCGCACATTTGGCCATCAGGTTCGTTGGATGAAAAGCACTCGCTATTCGCGCCCCCGCGGACATCTGGGAAGCGGCCTTACGTTCGCAGTGCCATTCGGACTGCTAGGCCTGATCTCTGCCACTGCGCTTGGGCATCCAGTGGTCGGCATTGCTCTGCTCGGCTACTCAATTCTCAACCGCATCATCCAGTCGCTCGCAATCGGGTGGTCAGTCGCTCGAGACCCCCGCGCTCTTCGCCTTTGCTGGCTCTATCCTCTCCGCGATTTACTGGGGTTCATTACCTGGGCGGCCAGCTACACTAGCCGGAGTTTCTTCTGGCGGGGCGAGACCTACCACTTCACACCCGGCGGGAAAATCGTTCCGCAGCAGCGCGCCGTAGAAGGTGCGCTTGTGGATCAACCATGATGAGCGACCTTCAACGCCCAGCCCTCGTCAGTTTGCCCTGCTTAAGCTGAAACGGATCCCCTCGCCAGACCACCGTGTGCCCGACAAAGCTCACCGTCCAAACCAGCAGCGCAACTATGTCTCTCAGCGGCAATAGCGGAAGCATCGTAATCGCCTGCCGATCGCGCAACACTCTCCAGCCCACCGCGAACGTGACCCCTAGCCGCATCGCGAGACCAGCAATCAGCAGCCCCCAGGTCCAACTGGCGCCATAAGTCGCCGCAGCCAACAGCGCCCACGGCAATCCGAACGTGAGCCCAAGCCCTGCGTAGCCCCATGGGCGGGCATCGCGCACCGTGCGCGCCCAACGCAGCTGGTGTTGCAGGAATTCGCTCATCTCGTAGCGTGGCAGGAAAGTCTCCACAATTACATCGGAGATCTTGACCTCCTTGCCGAGCGCAGCAATTCGCTTTCCGAGTTCGTAATCATCAGCGAGAT
>DAIMDJ010000456.1:0-2559 GCA_036725905.1 Terriglobales bacterium | reverse complement strand
GTGGCGCAGGGCAAGCGGTACACGCCTCCGCAGATTTCTGCGTTGATCTTGCAGAAGCTGAAGAAAGCGGCCGAAGACTATCTCGGAGAAAAAGTGACCGAGGCGGTGATTACCGTGCCCGCTTACTTTAATGACGCGCAGCGCCAGGCGACGAAAGACGCCGGGCAGATCGCCGGTCTTGATGTGAAGCGAATCATCAATGAGCCGACGGCGGCGGCGCTGGCTTACGGTCTGGATAAAGGTAAGGACGAGACCATCGCCGTTTACGACTTCGGCGGCGGAACGTTTGATATTTCGATCCTCGAAGTCGGTGAAGGCGTAATTGAAGTTAAAGCCACCAACGGCGACACCCACCTCGGCGGCGACAATATCGATCAGCGGTTAGTCGATTGGTTGATTGACGAATTTAAGAGAGATGAAGGTCTCGACCTGCGCGGCAAGGGTAACGAGATGGCGCTGCAGCGTCTGCGGGATGCGGCCGAACGCGCCAAGATCGAGCTTTCCACAACCATGGAAACCGAAATCAACCTGCCCTTCATCACCGCCGACGCCAGCGGTCCGAAGCACCTGGTGAAGAAGCTGACCCGGGCGAAGTTAGAAGGCATGGTCGAGGACATCATTCAGAAGTCAGTAGGACCCTGCCGGCAGTGCATGAAAGATGCGGGCGTCGACGCCAGCAAGATCAACGAAGTAGTGCTGGTCGGCGGACAGACGCGCATGCCCCGCATTCAGCAGCTTGTCAAAGAACTGTTCGGCAAAGAAGGCCACAAGGGCGTAAACCCGGATGAAGTCGTGGCAGTTGGAGCGGCGATCCAGGGCGGCGTGCTCAAGGGCGAAGTGAAAGACCTGCTCTTGCTGGACGTCACTCCGTTGACGCTGGCGATTGAAACGCTGGGCGGAGTGGCAACGCCCATGATTCCGCGCAACACGACGATTCCGACGCGCAAGACGGAAACATTCTCGACCGCAGCCGACAATCAGACTTCGGTCGAAATACACGTACTGCAGGGAGAGCGTCCGATGGCGGCGCAGAACCGCACACTGGGCAAGTTCCATCTGACTGGAATTCCACCGGCTCCTCGTGGTTTGCCGCAGATTGAGGTCACGTTCGACATCGACGCGAACGGCATCCTCAACGTTACGGCGAAAGACAACGCCACCGGCAAGGATCAGAAGATCACGATCACGTCGTCTTCGGGTCTGAGCAAAGAGGAAGTCGAGCGCATGGCGAAAGATGCCGAGGCGCATGCCGCCGACGACAAGGCCAAGCGCGAGGAAATCGACGCTCGCAATCAGCTCGATTCCATGGTCTACCAGATCGAGAAAATGCTGCGTGAGTCGGGCGACAAGATCTCCGGCTCCGAACGCGGAGAGGTAGAAAACGCGCTTGCCGACGCGAAGAAAGCGCTGGAGTCGAACGACAAAGCGCAAATGGACCGTGCCCGCGAAGCGCTGACCCAGGCCTCGCATAAGCTGGCCGAGCAGATGTACAAGGCGACTCAACCTGGCCCGGGCGCTGGCGCAGGTCCAACGCCAGGAGCAGAAGCAGGTCCGCAGCCGGGCGGCGATGGTCAGGCCAAGAAAGATGAAGGCGTGATCGACGCCGAGTACGTAGATGTTGAAGACAAGAAATAAAGCTGTCAGCTCTCAGCCATCAGCTTTCAGCAAGTACTGTGTGGGGCCGGGTCTCTGACCCGGCCAGGCCGCGCGCAGCTCGGCAGATTACTCGGCCACGGATGGGCACGGATTAACACGGATCAAGATAATCCGTGAGAATTCGCGTGAATCCGTGGCTGGCTTTTTGGGCTAAGAAGGGAGATTTAAGTTGCAATTTCAGGTCAAAGGTAAGGATTATTTTTTAGCATTCGTGGAAGATGAAAGGCGCTGGTACGTGTTTGCGCCGACGGCGCAAGGGGTGCATCGCATTCCCGTGTACGTGGACGCGGCGAAGTATGAGCGTGCTGGGATTTTGGAAAACGGAGAGCATCAAAGCTCTAATTAACATCAACGTTTGAGGGGAGTCGCTGATGAAACGTATCAATCATCCCAAGGCAACTGGGGGTAAGGCCTTGGCTGAGTATGGCTACCGGTGGGCAAGGATCAGTGCGCGGCTCGATGTCAGGCGCGTGGCCGTACAAGCTCTGACTGCAATGTACGGCAAGGCGGCTGCTAGAGCTGCAATCAATGAGGCAAGGCGCGTGTCGGGCAAAGATAGGTAATCTAGACTTCTGCACAAATGGCAACCACCACCAAGAAAGACTATTACGAAATCCTCGGCGTAAAAAAGTCCGCCTCCACCGAGGACATCCGCAAGGCATTCCGCAAGCTTGCGCGCAAATATCATCCGGACGTCAATCCCGGAGACAAAACTGCCGAAGAAAAATTTAAGGCCCTCTCCGAAGCCAACGATGTTCTCAGCGATCCCAAAAAGCGCAAGATTTACGACCAACTCGGGTTCTACTCTGACAATATTGATCCGGCGGCGGCTGAGGCTTATGCGCGTGGAGGTCCAACCGGTGCCGGTGGATTCGGAGGGTTTCCCCACGGCCAGCCCGGAGC
>DAIMDJ010000455.1:0-2567 GCA_036725905.1 Terriglobales bacterium | reverse complement strand
CAGCTTTCAAAGCAGGCTGGCATTTATCCTGCGTCAATGCTTGGCAACGCCGGATTTCTGAAACTTGATGCCTCCCTTTCACAGCATAATCATCTTTCCGCGCGACTGAGTACATCGCGCTATTACGGGCACAACAATGTATTCCTCGACACGGCCAGCCCGCTGACGAGCTACGGGGTCAGTGAAAACGGTGAAGAGGATGTGTACACGGAGACGGGAACGATCTCGTTGACCAGCAATCTTTCCTTCAGGTTGATCAGCCATCTTCGCGCTCAATTCTCACGCGATCTGCAGGATTCGAGCAGCAACTCTTCCGATCCGATCACGCGCATTCCGACTATCATCGATGGCTTTGGCCGGTCGTCCATCCTGCCGCGGCAAACTCGTGAGCATCGCGCCCACTTCGCGGAAACCATTAGTTTGGATGGCAAGCGCCACTCCTGGAAATTCGGCGGCGACGCGCTGCTCACATGGATCTACAACTACTTTCCATCGCTGTTCGGCGGGGAGTACATTTTCGACCCAATCAAAGTGGATCCGTTCACCTTTGAGCCGGTGGAAGGCGGCCTGGAACTTACGCCTTTGCGTGCTTACGCGCACCAGGTGCCACACTATTATCTTCAGAGCTTCGGTTCCGCCATCACGCATCCGGACACGAACGAGTACGCGGGATTTGCGCAGGACACAATTCGCGTTAACGATCATTTCGCGCTCAGCCTGGGGGCACGCTACGATCTGCAGACGTTCAGTACAAAAGGGCTGATTGCCAATCCGCTCTGGCAGGGTTCAGGCAAGGTTCCATTTGACACTAACAACATCGCGCCAAGGATTGGACTCGCTTACTCAGTTGGAAATGACCGACCGCTCGTGATTCGCGCCGGGTATGGCTTGTTCTATACGCGCATTCCGCAGATCTATACGTCTACCATCGAAAGCGATAATGGACTGAGCAACTGGTTCCTCTTCCTCAACAACACCGATATTTTAGCTCGCCAGGTTTTTCCGCAATATCCGAATCCGCTGGTGAATTGCCCGATACACGCCGTTGTTTGTACTCCTCCAGCAGGGCTGGCGCAGTTCCTTAAACCGGACCTGGCCGCGTTCGCTCCCAATTTCCAGACCCCGAAAGTCGAGCAAGCCAGCCTGCACATAGAGCGCGAAGTCGCGCACCGCCTTGCAGTCGGCGTTTCTTACATGTACGTGCACGGCGAAAATCTGATTCGCGCTCGCGACGTGAACCTGCCTTCGCCGGTGAATGTGACCTATCCCGTATACGACGCCTCGGGAGACAATTTTCTGGGCACGTACTATAATGTGGCGTCGTTTTCCAGTTGGCAGTTCAGTCCGTCGCTAACGTGCGCCTTTCCTCCCTGCATCAATCCGCTCGCACGGCCGATTTCGCAACTGAAAGCGATTGATGTCTTCGAAAGTGCCGCGTCCAGCGTGTACAACGGGGCGACGCTCTCGATTCGCCGCCGCATGACCGGCGGACTTTATTTCATGCTGTCTTACACCTTTGCCCATGCGATCGACGACGGGCAGGACGCTCTCGTGGCGGGCCAGCCGGCGACAGTCCAGAACTCCTACACGCCTAACTCCGAGCGCGGCTCCAGTGTCACTGATCAGCGGCAGCGGTTGGCATTCTCCTGGATCGTCGCACCCAGGCCTTTCAATCGAGGCCGCGAATGGCTGGGCACGGTCTTCAACAACTGGAAAATAGCAGGGATCGCGACGTATGGCAGCGGCCGTCCGGTAAATGCCACCATTACAGGAGACGCGAACCAGGACGGCAACAACACGAACGATCGTCTTCCTGGAGTGAGACGCAATTCATTTACTGGTCCCGATTACGCTACTACCGACCTTCGGCTGACGCGTCGAATTTACGCCGGAGATCGTCTGAAGATGGAATTAGTTGGCGAATCTTTCAATCTCCTGAACCGCGATAATCGACGCGTGCTCATCACGGAGGACGGATTCCAGAGCAATTCGGCATCATTTGTCCAGACAGATAAGCGCATTGGAATCAACTACTTTCCAGCCCAATACCGTGTTCCAAACAACTTTCTTCACGCTACTAACGCTTACGCGCCGCGACAAATGCAGTTGGCGCTGAAGCTGATTTATTAGCTGAGAACAATGTCTCAATGTGCTGCAGAAGGGCGTTTCTTCTGCACAAAAATCACACATACCACTTGACTTGCCGCACGAACCTTGCAATAACTATCGGGTCCAAACGGGACCAGTTTGGGGGTGTAGCCAGTTGGCGGAAGTCAGAATTCAAGAGGGTGAGTCCCTCGAGAATGCGCTGCGCCGTTTCAAGCGCAAAGTGCAGCAGGAAGATATTATCAAGGAGGTTAAGCGTCACTCCTTCTACCTGAAGCCGGGCGAGAAAAAGCGCGTAAAGGAAGCTTTGGCGCGCAAACGCAGTCGCAAGAAGGCACGGAAAGAACAGGATTAGTGATCCATTGGGCCGCTCCTTCCCCGAGTGGCCCATTCCTTTCTCCATCGCGTTCCGCCGTTCTACACAGCAGTAACCATGTCCATACACGGGCATGGCGGGCCGA
>DAIMDJ010000454.1:0-2580 GCA_036725905.1 Terriglobales bacterium | reverse complement strand
TGGAACGATGGGCACGAACTGGGAATTTATTCGTGGCAGTTTCTGCGGGATGTTTGCCCGTGCGAGGAGTGCAGGGCGCTGCGAGCAGCAAAGGTGGGATAAAGTCATTCTGTGCGCGAATTCCGAAATACTTCAGGAACATATTCCTGGGGCAACTTCCGCTTAGAACGACAGGAGTACTAACGGAACGCCCAGGCTTGACTTCGCGTTCCGGTTTTCTTCATGCCGCAGCAGCCGCGAAGCGGCATAAGAATGCAGCCCAGGGCGCAAGCCCTGGGTAAGCAGGCGCACACGCGAGCCGCGAAAGCGGCGAAAGACTAGTCCCAGATATAACGTTCGTCGTAGGCGACATTATTCTTTTTCAAGAACGCTAGGAATTCTTCTTGGAACGAATGCTTCTGGTGATGGGCTTCCTGAGCCGCAATATACTTCGTGACCGATCCAACGTTCGATTCGCTGACGCTGAATACGCCATATCCGGCCTGCCAGGCGAACTTAATGTGTCCTTTTTCGTGTACCCATCGCGACGAGTTTGTTTTGATTACGCGTGCGATCTGCGCCGCAGAGTGAGCCGGGCGAATCCGCGCCAGCACGTGAACGTGATCGGCGGTGCCATTGATGATGAGGGCCGTTCCGCGCATTTCACGAATTATGCCGCCGAGATAGGCGAAAAGATCGGCACGAATTTCGGGTCTGATCAGTGGTTCGCGGCCTTTGGTGCTGAAGATTAGATGAGCGACGATATTTCCGCAGGTCTGAGGCAAGGTTTCTTGCGCCTTTTCAGGGCTCGCATCTAATTCAATGCCTACCCAGGGCTTGCGCCCTGGGCTGAATTTTGGCGCCGCTTCGCGGCTGTGCGATTCTCACGTCTTGGACCGAGGCATGATGTGATCGCCGTCACACAATCTGTGTGAGATCTGAACAAGGCAGTCGCAAATGCCGTACTTGAAGTCGGCGGCAACATGCCCCCGAAAACAGCAAAATAGTTTCCTGTAAAATGCAATCAGCGACTCGGGAGCCGTTTCCATCATTGTCCTTTCTCTCCCAACTCAACCCGCAGCAGCGTGAGGCCGTCGAGACTACCGAAGGCCCTGTGCTCATCCTTGCGGGCGCGGGCAGCGGGAAGACGCGCGTCATTACTTACCGCATTGCCCATTTGATCGAGCATTTGGGGGTGATGCCGGAGTCCATTCTGGCAATGACGTTCACCAACAAAGCTGCCTCTGAGATGGTTGAACGGGTCGACAAGCTGGTTGGCGGCCTTTCCATCGCTAAGCCCGTCATCTCGACTTTTCATTCGTTTTGCGTGCGCATGCTGCGGCGCAATATCGAGGCGCTGCGGATTCCATCGGCTACTCCGGGGCAACCTGCGATTGGACTCAGCAAGAGCTTCGTCATTTACGACGAGGCCGATCAGCAGCAGCTTGTCAAGTCGGTCATGCGCCGGCTGGGAATTGATGACAAGCAGACCACGCCGCGCGCCGTGTTGGCGCATATTTCGTGGGCCAAGAACCACATGCTCGATCCGCAGGAAGTTTATTTGCAGTCGGCTGACCCGAAGACCGAGCGCGTGGCGCAGATTTACGCGGAATATCGCAAAGAGTTGGCCAAGGCAAATGCGCTTGATTTCGACGATCTGCTGCTCGAGAGCGTGCGCCTGCTGAAGGCGGTTCCTGCGGTTCGCGAATACTATAACCGGCGATTTCAGTACATTTTGATCGATGAGTATCAGGACACAAATCGTCCGCAATATGAGCTGATGCGGCTTTTGGCGGGTTCGCGGCACAACGTCTGTGCCGTGGGCGATGAAGATCAGTCGATCTATTCCTGGCGGGGAGCGGACATTCGCAACATTCTGGAGTTTGAGAAGGATTTTCCAGAAGCGAAGATTATCCGCCTGGAACAGAACTACCGTTCGACGCAAAATATTCTGCAAGCCGCTTCAGCAGTCGTGGCGAACAATGTCCGGCGGAAAGGAAAGAATCTTTGGACGTCACGCCAAGGTGGGCCGAGGATCGGATACTACGAAGCTCCAGATGGAGAGAATGAAGCGCTTTTTGCGGCCGATTACGTTGCGAAATATCTTCGCGAGATCGCCGATCAGGGCGAGAACGGGCGTGCCGCAGTTTTGTACCGCACCAATTCGCAGTCGCGATTGTTTGAAGAAGCCATGCGGCGATATCAGTTGAAGTATCACGTGGTCGGCGGATTTTCGTTTTACGAGCGGGCCGAGATCAAGGACATGATCTCGTACCTGAAAGTCATACACAATCCAGACGACTCGATTTCGCTGTTGCGCGTGATCAATACGCCGGCGCGAGGTATTGGCAAGGCCACACTGGAGACCCTGGAGCGCGTAGCGCTGGAGACAGGAGCTTCACTGTGGGGAGCACTTGGGGAGGCCACTCGGAGACAACTTTTGCCGCAGCGGGCGCTGGCGGCGTTGAGGTCGTTTAAGGCCGTGATCGAAGATGGGCAGGCGATGCTGGCTGGAACGTACACGGAACGACTCGAAGAGACAGCGCTCGAAGAAGAGCCGAGCGAGGCGCCAGCCGCAATTGAATTGGATGACCAGATTTC
>DAIMDJ010000453.1:0-2584 GCA_036725905.1 Terriglobales bacterium | reverse complement strand
CAATAGCCTCACGGTATGGGTCACCATCGATAACAACTTGCATCAGGCGGGCGATTCCGGCTCACGCCGCTCTATGACATCGTTCGCGGTCAGATGTATCGCGCCGCGGCCGACAAGCCGCTCGAGGTCCCTGAGAATGCAGTTGTGGTTCCGGGTTCGCGCGCTCTGAAGAAAGGCCATGCAGCAGAGTGGGGCCTGTCGCTCTACGCCCCCGTGATCGTGAAATATCGCGATGAGAAGACAGATCAGAGGATTGAGCTGGAGGAGTGGCTGAGATAGAAGGATTGGCAGGTGTTGTCGCAACTCCGCACATCTGGAGAGTTCATTAAGGAGAGCTGTGGCCAGCGCACTGCAGCACTCCAAGGTATGCGCTCCACGGGCCCACGGCCTCCCGGTATTGGTGGGCCATAACCCTTGAGATTTGGTGCAAATGAGTTAAGTCATGAGCCGCCCAGGTCGCCAGCAGCTCTGACAGAGTAACCACTCCGAGGGCAGGATGTCGTCCACGTCGCTCGAGGTCCTCTGGCCGCAGATTCAAAGCACGCAGTTCGCCCAGGTTTTCTGACCGCAAACGAGCAAATTCATCCAATAACTGCCCCAGCGACTTACCTTGACTCTCTCGTACGTGTCCCCAACGATCAAAGGACTCAAACGTCCGAGTTTCGCCAAATTGCATCACCATCCTCGCCCGCGGCATCCAGTCGGTGCGTTCGCCGTGAATCAGATGGCCGACAACATCGAACGCGCTCCAACTTTTTTCACCTTCATTTCGGAACGTCCACGTTTCCGGTAGATCGCGCAGAAGCGCATCGAGAGCAGCGGGGGTGCGAGTGAGAAGCGATATTGTGTGCTCCAAGTTATGTTCCATCATGGTCCTCAATTGATAGACAGCAGTTTTCGGGACACTCTGATTTTATCTGTTCTGCGTCGCATGCCTCAGCGACCAACTCTAGTGATGGCCTTATGGCAATAGGGAGAGCTCTACCGACTCTACCGTCCCAGACTGGGAAAGCCCTGGACAATACTTGTCTTTGGGTGGCGCAGCGCTTCCAGCGCTGCGATAGAGTTCAAAGTCAGAGCGGCTTTAGCCGCTGAGGTGCCTTATGGCTGCTCCTCCGCGCGGCAACACAGGAAACAGTTGCTACTTCATCACCACCTCCACGTTTCAGAAGCGAAGCCTATTTCAGAAGGAAAGAATGGCACGCCTCTTCCTAGAAGTTTTGTTCCACTATCGCCAGCAGGGCAAATATCTGCTTCACGAGTTTGTGGTGATGCCCGATCACTTCCATCTGCTGATCAATCCGGCCGTGACGGTGGAGAGAGCATTGCAGTTGATCAAAGGCGGGTTTTCTTATCGAGCCAGGAAGGAATTGGGCGTTAGCTGTGAAGTCTGGCAAGCCAGCTTTTATGACCGGCGCGTGCGAGACGTGAGTGAATACTGCGCTTTCCGCGAATACATTCACCTCAATCCGGCAAAGAAAAGATTGGTGGTCGCTGTGGAAGAATATTCTACAGCTCCGCGCGTCCAGGGTTTGAGTTGGACGGCTTCCCTCAGCGGCTGAAGCCGATCAGTGTTAGCGCCTGAACCGCAGCGCTGAAAGCGCTGCGCCACCCAAAACCTCAACGCAAACCTGGGGGCCTCGGTGTTGCATTTCGGGAAATGAGTGTGGTGGAAATCGAGTCGCTGTGGACGGAACCGGGAGCACGGCACCCGGCCGCCCCGTTTGCCCGATCTAGGCCGGATGAGCAACACGCATCCTACAAATAGCGCAAGGACAGGGATCTCCACGAAAATCTTGTCAAGACCCTAAACTCGAGCTTTTTGGTGCAAGTGACTAATTCCACGAAGGAAATAAACCCGGCCGCCATGTCCCATTTGCCCTGCTGAATATGCCATACTGGTTTTGTAGGGTAGGAATTGGCGCAAGCCCCAAATGGGTTTGCGCCCTTTTCTTTTTCAAGCACTCTTTTCTGGGACTCTTTTCAGGCGCACATGGGCGAGGACGAGGGCTCTTTACCAGGACGCGTCGCGGCGTCCGGCCCAAATCTTGCCTATCAGCGTACGAGCACCTCCAAGCGCCAGGGCGAACTATCCGAATTGGCCTTTGTCTACAAAGCAGCGAGCCTGGGCTTTATCGTGGCCAAGCCCTACGGTGACAACGAACGTTACGATTTCGTCGTCGACTCCGGTCAAAGGCTTTGGCGTGTGCAGGTAAAATCCACATCCTACTTGCACAGTGGAAGCTACCGCGTCCTTGCGCTCCGTCACTGGCGCGGCCAGACCGTTACCTACCAGCCTTCCGAGGTTGATTTTCTGGTGGCTCACGTTATTCCCGAAGAGGCATGGTTTGTTCTGCCCATCAGGGCCATCGGCGACCGTCCCATTCTGACTTTGGGGCCATCCGCTTCGGTTCCCCCTCGTCCGAGACTGTGGGACGCCTACCGCGAAGCCTGGCACCTGTTCCGCGAAGATGGAGTGACTGAGCAGGGGCTGCCTTGCCTATGAGGCGGTTGGCCCACCTTTCGTTTTTTGAAAGGTGGGATTCCACGAGCCTATCCCGCTTGGGATTTATGGATTCTGCGG
>DAIMDJ010000452.1:0-2588 GCA_036725905.1 Terriglobales bacterium | reverse complement strand
CAATCAACCATGAAACTAACTCATTCCAAATCTCTACTTGCCCTCGGACTGCTTGCAGCGTCGCTGCTGCCCGCGGCAGCCGCGCCAGACGCGGATCAACTCCTCCGGCAGATGTCCGCGAAACTCGCTGCGGCGCGAAGCTTTAGCTTCGAGGCGAACCGAGTGATCGACCCGGCCTTAGTCAAAGGCCTCAATTTGCCCGAAAACGCGCACCTTGTTCTTACTGTGCTGCGCCCGAACAAGATCGCCGCCGAGTCAACCAGCAAAGGTGAGGTGCGACATTTCTATGCCGACGGACAGAACCTGTCGCTGGTTGATGTAACCAAGAATCTGTATGCGACCGTGCCGATGCACACATCCATCGATGGTCTTGTGGCGGAGCTGGATCAAAAATACGGATTCACGCCGGCGCTGGCCGAGCTTGCGCTAAGCGACATTTATCAGGACATAAGAGGCAAGGCGCAAAGCGTCGCTTACCTGGGCGAGGGAACTGATTCAGGAGGCAGCGCCTGTCATCGTCTCGCTTTGCCAGGCAAGATAATGGATGCCGAATTATGGGTAGGAGTGAGCGATCAACTTCCAAAAAGGTTGATTACCACGCTGAAGAATCGCCCTGGCAAACCGCAAATCAAACTGGACTTCTCCAACTGGAACCTAGCCGCGAAGACAACCGATAACAACTTTGCCTTCGTACCGTCCAAAGGAGCAGTAAAGGTTCCGATGATTGCTACCGCTGAAATGGAAGCGGCGCAGAAAACAAACAACGTAACGCAAAACTAACTTTACCCTTATTATGAAATCCTTCTTACTACATCAATTATCACGGAACTCGTTCCGTAAGAACGTCACTATTCTCTTCGCTGCCACGGCTCTCCTTCTGGCGAGCAATGAAGCATTCGGCTGGGTGGCTGCGGGTGGCGGAGGGCGCGGCTTTGCCGTAGCCGGTCGAGGCTATGGATGCGCTGGCGTCGGTCGCTACGGTGCTGTCGGCTTTCGGGGCGGACTCCCGGCAGGCTACTACGGCGCTCTCCCAGGGGCCTATCGCGCGGTTGCCTACGGCGGTTACAATTGTTACTACTCCGGCGGCGTTTACTATCGCCCCGCCTTTTATCAAGGCAACACCGTCTATATCGTGGTGCGCTGATTCACACCTGATGATCGAGTTCCACGGTAACGATCGATGGCAGCAGATCCCAGCACCGCCCGCGCAGTTCGGCGGTGTGATTAAGGAAAGCGCTTTGGAGCCTTTCTCGCCGTCGCGGGTTGTGCCACCAAAAGGCGCGCCCAACTATGAAACCAAAGTCCAATATGCTGAATGGGTAGACACGCCCGATCAATTCGTGTGAAGAGGATGGACTGTTCGGTTTTGGGGACATTGGTCATCAATCATGAGCCGATTGAATTGATCGACGTTCGGTCAAAGAATGAATTTGGTGCGATGCACATCCCGGGTGCAGAATCGCTCCCCTTTGGCGAACTGGCGGCTCCAGGGATCTTTCGAAGACTGCGTCCTACGAGACAGCGTGTTTGTGTTATTGCTGCCGACGGTCACGCGCGGGCCAGCCTTGCGACCGGCACATTGCGATCAGCCGGTTGTGTGAACGCCGTTCCGGTGGATAGCGGAATGAAGGATTGGGTTGCGCCAGTGCGCCAGAAGAGGATCGCTGCCAATGTTCGGGCTTATCTCGCGCGTGTGGCGTTGTCTGTGATGGCAGCGGCCGCGGCGGCGGCGTTGCATGACCTTAAGCTTGCTGCTCTCTTTCTCGCCATTGCAGGAGTTTTGCTCCTCAAAGTGAAGTTTTCCCAGCGCAGACGAATGCGGCAAAGCGCCGGGCTCGGAGCTAAACACGTTATGAAAGATTTCGGCAGGCCTAGCACGCCAGCTTCACAGAAGGAGACGCCCCGTGATGATCAGAACGCGCGCACCACTTGGCGACGCCTTGCCGTTCTGGTTCGCGATGATGAACCCCTTGATTGGCCTGGCGGCCGGCCTCTGCCTTGCGTGGCTGTTCACCCGGTTGTAAATGCTGTTTGATAGGAGAGGAAGAATCGCTCGGACCGGAACGATAAAAGAACTTCTCTTGGTCGCGCGCTGCCGCTAGGCGAAGATCACTCATAGGTGATCGCGGGTGGTTTGGAATTCACCGACTTTACCGTTGATCAATCTCACAGGCACGAGCACGGCCGCCGTATGGCCCTAAAGTCCCATAGGCAGGTCGCGGCAGGCGCGACAAGATTGCGCTTATTCAGATGCGCCAGATGGGCAACAGATGGGCAACAACAAACCGGATTAACACCTATGAAATCAGCAAGACAGATCCTCCTTGGCGGGATGCTCACTGCCGCGCTCCTAGCGGTCGCGTCTTCCGCCCGAGCACAAGTGCAAACCACCGGCACGCCCGGTTCACCGAGCGCGACGACCACCATTAGTGGCAAACAACTCCCGCCGCCCGACCCGAAGTTTGGTGGCGTGATTAAGGACGGCGCCCTTCAATCAAAGGCGTGGTGGGCGCCGCGCATCGTGCCGCCGAAGAAAGCGCCCAATATCCTGCTCATCATGACGGACGACTCAGGCTTCGGCGTGCCGA
>DAIMDJ010000451.1:0-2598 GCA_036725905.1 Terriglobales bacterium | reverse complement strand
CCCCAAACCCCAGGCGACGGTCTTAACACGAATGGCGCGGCGGTCTGTAGAGAAGGCGAATGCCAGCCCAAGCATAGTCAAAATGCCGAGGATGCCAGTGAATCGGCCCATTCAGTTTTGGTCTCCAGTTTTTCCGATCACGCGATGGACGAGAGGTCTTTTGGTGGGAGGCGTCTCGCCAATTTGATAACTTGCTTCGATCAACGTTTTAGCGCGGGCGGCGCGAGCTTCGGAATTATAGTGAATAGCGCACAGCGGTTCTCCCGCTACCACACTGTCTCCAACTTTCTTGTGTAAAGCAAGTCCGACCGATGGGTCCACAGAATCTTCCTTCTTCTCGCGCCCACCACCAAGAACCACGCAAGCGATGCCGACGGCTTCGCAGTCGATCTTCATCACGCACCCAGATCGCAAACTGAGTACATCAAGTTTGTGCTCCGCTTGCGGCAAACGGCGCGGATCGGCGATCACGCTGCTATCGCCGCCTTGCAGCGCCACCATCTGCCCGAACTTTTCGAGCGCCTTTCCGGATCGGATGAGCTGCTCCGCCATCTGCCTGCCTTGTGTGACGCTTGCAGCCGCGCCACCAAGCAGAAACATCCATCCTGCTAATTCCAGACAAAGTTCTCGCAAATCTTGCGGCCCGGCGCCGCGCAGCACATCAAGCACCTCGGCAACCTCGAGAGAGTTTCCCACGAGAAGCCCCAGTGGCTGATCCATATCGGTGATGAGCGCAGTAACTTGCTTTCCCATCCGCTCGCCTGTCTCGACCATCAGTTCGGCTAGAAAAATTGCATCTTCCTCTTTCTTCATGAACGCACCGGAACCCGTTTTCACGTCGAGCACAAGCCCGTCGATTCCTTCCGCCAGCTTCTTGCTCATAATGGAAGCGCAAATCAGATAAGGACTTTCAACGGTGCCGGTGACGTCGCGCAACGCGTAGAGTTTTCGGTCGGCTGGAGCGATCTCAGCCGTCTGCCCAATCATGGCGCAGCCGCAGGTGTGCAGCACGCGACGGAACTCAGGAATCGGGAGATTTACATTGAACCCTGGGATCGATTCGAGCTTGTCGAGTGTGCCGCCGGTGTGGCCGAGGCCGCGTCCACTGATCATCGGGACGATTAGCCCACCCGCCGCTGCAACCGGCGCCAGCACGAGAGAAGTCTTGTCGCCCACACCGCCGGTAGAGTGCTTGTCGATCTTCTTCGCGGAAAATTCGGAAAGATCGAGCACCTCGCCGGAGCGTAGCATGGCATCGGTGAGAGCCGCGGTCTCCGCGCGCGTGAGCCCCCGGATGACCGCCGACATCAGCCACGCTGCTGCCTGATAATCAGGGATCTCATTGCTGGTGTAGCCGCGAACGAAGTATTCGATTTCCGCGCGCGAAAGCTCAACCCCATCGCGCTTTTTTCGGATTACATCCACCGTGCGAATTGCCGGAGCACTCACGAGGGCTACGTTCACTTGAGGCGAAATCCTTCCGGCAGAAGTTCAGTAATGTGAGCTTCCTTCCAGCCACCGGTGTCTGGGAAAAAGACTACTGCGTCAGGATCGAATCCATAAATTACTTGGCGGCAGGCTCCGCACGGCGAGCAGGGAACACCTTGAGCATTGACTACGGCGACGGCGCGAATCTCAAGTTTCGGACCTGCCGCTGCGATTGCGGAGAAGATTGCGGTCCGTTCGGCGCAGTTGGTCATTCTGTACGATGCATTCTCCACGTTGCAGCCGGCGAAGGTTTCCCCCTTGGAGGTCAGAATCGCGGCGGCCACTCGAAAATTAGAATAGGGCGCGTAGGCATTTTTTGTGACTCGACGTGCAGCCCGCAGCAGTTGCTCACGCTGCTTGCTTGAAACGCTCCGCTTTGCCATGGGTCGGTAAACGAAATTCGGGAGACGGAATTTCGCGCCCGATTGTAAACCCTAAGTGGCTGTTACAGAACTCTTTTCGGGGAGAAGTTGTCGTAACATGAAGACCCTGTCACTTCTTCGCTGAAGAGACCGGCTAGGGGATCCCGGTGCTCCGTGCCGGCGCATTCCTTCACAAGTTGCGGGAAAATTCTGGTTTGGAACCTATTTGAGCAGGGCACGAGTTACTTGTGCCACTGAACCTTCATTTTTTGTCATTCCGAACTGCTTTAGCGGTGAGGAATCTGCTTCCGCGAGTTTATTCGCAAGTTGTTCGGTCGTGCCGAAAAAGACCCTGGAAGCTGCGGCCTTAGCCGCTGAGCATGTTGCGC
Organism: Terriglobales bacterium; assembly: GCA_036725905.1. Lineage (GTDB taxonomy): Bacteria > Acidobacteriota > Terriglobia > Terriglobales > Acidobacteriaceae > QIAB01. The sequence goes on along the minus strand of DAIMDJ010000451.1, from coordinate 359 downwards.
CGGATGGGCGCGGTATTTCGGAGCTTGGTTCCGTCAGCATGCCTGAAGGCATGCCCTGACACGAATCCGATCCATCCTCGACATTTAGCTAGTGAGGCTAGCAACGACGCGGTTCGTGAAATTGGGTGATCACCGGGAGAGTAGAGAACGTCCAATGCCGACTAATCGTTTATCTGTGCGTAAGTCGCTCTCTTAAGGAACTCCCCCTGCCCTGCGCGGCCCAGAAATTTATCCCCGTCAACCACCACGCGCCCTCGCGAGAGGACAGTATCCGGCATACCCGTGACCTGGATTCCCTCAAACATCGAATAATCCACGCGCATGTGGTGAGTTTTGGCGCTGATGGTGTGTTTGCGGTG
>DAIMDJ010000450.1:0-2599 GCA_036725905.1 Terriglobales bacterium | reverse complement strand
CCCGCTTTAGCAGGCTGCGGAAAAACTCTGGTTTGGAGCCTATTTGGGGAGGGCGTCAGTTTACTGGTACCGCTAGACCCTTTAATTTTGTGATTCCGAACCGCTTTAACGATGAGGAATCTGCTTAAGCGAGTTCTTCCGCAACATGTTAGGCCCTCGAAGCTACGGCTCGAAAAAACTTGTCAAGCCCCCGCAAGGTCAATTTTTGAGCTAAGCTGCTGTATCGAAAAGCAAAATAAAGTTCGCAACCATGTCCCATTCCCCTGTGAGAAATTGATATTCTAAAAACAGAGGTAAAAATGGCGCGGAGTTATCCGCGCCGTTTTGTTTGGGAGGAACTCACGGTGTGAATGTCCGGTAGTAGCTCAGACCGGAGAGGATGCAGCGCAATGTCTTGCCGTGGACGGGTGTGTCGAAATTGATCTGCTCACGCGGAGGTTCGCCCTCTTCGCCCGCCCAAAACCCACCTTGGCCGTCAGGAGTGAGTAACCACTCGCTACCCTCCGGAGAGATCAGCACCAGCTTGTCTTTCCGAATGACGATACGAAAGTTGTTAAACCAGGCATGATTGGCGCGATAGTGGCCAGAATAGCTCGCCCACTCCGCGGGAATTTCGAATTTGCGCGGACCCGAATACTTTTCGCCAGCGTACCAGTCGCCACCATAAGACAGTTCGGCGACTTTACCGTTGTCACGATGAAATCGCAGTGGAAATAACGCGAACTCCGGGAACGGAAGCAGGAACAACTCTTTGCCATACGGCTCCAGCGCAGTTTTCTGGCCATCGCGCAACAACAGCAACTGGTCATTTTCAGCAACCAGGATGAGTTTCTTGCCGTCGGCAGCAGTATATGTTCCGGCGTAATCAGCCGCGTTGGCGACTCGCTCCGAAGGCTGTTGATCCGGAGGGGAAGGAAGATTTCGGCCCTCGTATACGGCGCGCAGCAGCTTCAAAGCGTAATCAGGAATGTCTCCCGGCCCGCCTGGGAAGTTGACCAGAGCGATGACGCCGAGACCATCATCCATATCGCCGCGCAGTTGGGAGCTGTAGCCGACCATTCCACCAGCGTGCCCGATGTAGTTGTGGCTATCCACGGTCCAGGAGCTCATGCCATAGCCGTACCACATGCCCTCTGATTCTTGGGAGGCGTGTTGAGTCAGGAGCCTGAAGCTGTCCTCTGAGATAATGCGCCCCGTCGGCGTGCTCCCGCGATTGAGCAGCATGCGGAGATACGCAGCCATATCGGAGGGGGTCGAGACGATTGCGCCGTCGCCGGCGGCGTATTCGAGCCACGTCGCTTCGATCAGCGGCGATGAGCTGTGGTTTGGTCGATCGTCATAGAGCGGCGTGTATCCGGTCGCGAGACGAGCATACGTGTCATGGGTGAAAAGCGGCTCACTGTGTATCATGCCAAGCGGCTGGAGAATTCGTTCGCGAACATTTTCTGCTGAAGACTTTCCCGTGATTTCCTCCAGCAGATAACCCATGATCTGGTAGCCAATGTTCGAATACGCAAAATGCTTTCCCGGCTCGTATCCTGTCCAACGATCGCGGATGCCCGCTGCCTGGTAAAGCGAAGAAGGAATGTCATCACGGTCGCGCGGAAGGCCGGCTGAATGCGACATGACATCGTGTCCAGTTACCGCTGTGTAGTTCGAGTGAATGGAAAACCAGGGCAGATATTTTGTGATGGGCTGACGTGGGTCGAACTTGCCCTGCTCGCCGAGTTGAAGCAACGAAATTGAAGTGAAGGATTTCGAGATCGAGCCGATTTCGAATTCTGTTTCCGCTGTGACGTACTTTTTCAATTTTACGTCGGCATAGCCATAGGTTGAAGCTCGCAACAGGCCGTGGCGATCAGTAAGCGCAAGAGACAGGCCAGGAATTCCTTTGTCGCGCATTTCTCGGACGATATAAGCATCAAGGCGGTTATAGGCTTCTTTCACGCGCACGTCGCGATTAGGTGGAGATTGGCCAAATGCTGCACTGGCGAGAGCGACAATCCAAAATTCCAGCAAACGATTTCGGTGCATTTTGTTCGGCCTCTTGGAGCGGCGACTGGCGAGAGTAGCAGAAATTTCTGGCGGCGCAAACCGTGCCGGCATAGCGGGTGGTAAAATCGCTTTCACTCCTGATTCACAATGACTCGCAACATGGAACACGCCTCCGTAGGACTGGAAAGAATTGTTGCCAGCAGCTTGCGGCGAGCTCCGTCAGGAGAGGGGCCAGTCTTGGCATGGCCATTGGCATGTGGCCAGGCAGTCGCAGCGCGCACGACGGCGCTGGAGTTTGCGGATGGCAATCTGCGAGTTCAGGTTCCGGATGCTGGCTGGCGGGCTGAGTTGCAGGCGCTGGCGCCGCAGTATTTGGCAGTGATCAACCGCTACGTGGCAGAAAGCGTGAAAAAGGTTGAGTTCGTTGTGAGGGAGAAGGATTTTGCGGGCAAGGGTGCCCGCGCATTCGGGCAAACTCTTCCTTTGTGAAAATGAAAGTCACGGGAAAAGACGTCGCCTACGTTGCCGATCTCGCCAATCTGGAGCTTACACAGGCAGAGCGCGAGCGGATGGTCCGCGACCTGAACTCGATTCTTGACCACAT
>DAIMDJ010000449.1:0-2601 GCA_036725905.1 Terriglobales bacterium | reverse complement strand
CGCAGAAACGGTCCGCGACGCTGGGAACTGAGGTTTAGAAATTCGCCGACTGGCATTGGTGGGCAGTGCAGGACTCGAACCTGCGACCTCCTGCTTGTAAGGCAGGCGCTCTAACCAACTGAGCTAACCGCCCTCAAGGTGCTTTCAGCCGTCAGCCATCAGCTCTCAGCAAAATCTCCATCAGCTCAGGCCTGCCGATAGCTGAACCAACTCTGAGTAGGGCTTGGTTGCAGTATAGGGTGGGCGGGAAACGCGGGTCAAACCCTGCTTCGCTTCCCTGCTAAACTCTCCCTTCGTGCGCCGCCTGATCGTTAATGCGGATGACTTTGGTTTGACCCCGGGCGTGAATCGGGCGATCGTCGAATGCCATGCGCATGGAATTGTGACCTCCGCGACGTTGATGGCCAATGCAGCCGGATTCAGCGATGCTGTAGGGCTGTCCCAATCCACACTGCGACTGGGCGTCGGCTGCCATGTTGTGCTGGTGGATGGAACTCCCGTGCTTAGTGCCACAGAGATTTCCAGCTTAGTGACTCGAGCGAATGGCGGCAGTTTTCGCGACGGACTCACCGCCTTCGCATTACGTGCTCTGCGTCACCAACTAGATCCTGAAGAGATCGAGGCAGAAGCTACTGCGCAGATTCGCAAGCTGTGCGCAGCAGGGATTGCGGTCACGCATCTCGACACGCACAAGCACACGCACATCTTCCCTCGCGTCCTGGAATCTCTGGTGCGTGCAGCCAAGAACTGTGGCATACGAGCGATACGGAATCCGTTTGGTCCGTTGGGGATGATGAAAGTGGTGGACCGACCGGCGCTGTGGATGCGATGGGTGAAGGTCGCGGCCCTACAGGGACTGGCAGAGAAATTTCGGGATCTGGTAAAGAGCGCGGGCATGGTTACGCCGGATGGGACGGTGGGCATTATCTCCACCGGCGCGCTGGACGAACGTCTGTTTCGCTTGATTATCGAGCGGCTACCGGAAGGAACCTGGGAACTGGTTTGCCATCCGGGATACAATGACGCAGATTTGCTCGGGGTACGAACCCGGCTGCGGGACTCACGTGAGCGCGAGCTGCGAATTTTGACTTCCGGCACCAGTCGCGACCTGATCGCGCGCCGCGGCGCTGAGCTGATCTCCTATCGCGATTTAGTGAGTGTATCGCAATAACACTTGTCTGGCGCACAAGCGCAACTACCTTGGTAATACGTTGCGTGGGCTAGTCGCGGTTATCATATTGCGAACATTTTGCAGGATATGTCTGCATGGAGCATCAAACAGAAACTAGCTTAAAGCTCGACCTGCTGGTTCGAATCTGGGGGATGGCCGAGGGCCGTCCATTTTTCCAAAATGTCCACACCCAGCAGATCAGCCGCCGTGGCGCCAAACTCTCCGGCATTGAGCATCACTTGGCTCCAGGCGATGTGATCGGGGTGCAACTCGGAGATAAGAAATCGCGCGTCAAGGTAATGTGGGTTATTGATGCCGGGCAGCCGCAGAAAATCGATGCGGGAATAGAAATCCTTGAAGCGCAACCTTGTCCCTGGGAGCAGGAATTGGCGAAGCACGAAAAACCTGCGCCAGTTGCCCAGCCAGATTTGCGCCCACGAGATTTGCGTCGATTTGACCGTCACAGAGTTCCTTTTCCTATCGAGATTGTTGAGGCACCCAGCGGGTCGCGCATGCGAACTCAGGCCACTGACATAAGCGGACGGGGATGTTATGTGGAGACATTATTGCCGTTGGCCAAAAGTACGGAGTTAAGCATTAGCTTCTGGATTGAGTCGGAGAAGATCACCACGCCCGCGATTGTGCGGGCGTCTGATGGCGGCGTGGGCATGGGAATTGAATTTACTGGTCTGAGTGAAGATGTCCAGAAGCGCCTTCAGCAGGTGGTCGAGAAAATGGATAAGCAATCCGGCTCTGCGATAAACGCCAAGGGCACTTGCTAGCTGGAACTCATCTCATAAACGGAAGGTCCGGCGGTTCCGGTGAAATGAGGGTGTCAGGCTACGACTTCTTCAAAGCCCGCCGCAGACAAAGTTTCCGCGACGCGGTTAAGGCGACAGCAGACCGTATGAGTCTGCGAAGCTATTGCTTTAACGAAGCTGTCTTGGGATCTTGCGCCTTCTGTCGCGGCTTCGTCTTGTTCGCAGCAGGTGCCTTCTTGGCGGAAGGCTTGCTCATGTTGCTGGCATGCTGCTCCTGTTTCTGATCCTTCTTGCCAGCAGCCTGCTTGGTCGATGCCGGTTTTATCTGCGCTGTCTTAGCCTGAGCCTGTTTGGAGGGCGCCTGCGTGGCCTGGGCTTGTTTCGCCTTCTTGTCGGCGTCTTTGTGATGGCGCCAGAACGCGACTTTTGCGAAGCGGCGATGGTGCTCCTTGTTCTTACCTTTGTCGGCATTTCCGCCAGCCTGGGCCATCGTCAGCGCGCTGAACAGCACCAGGCTGACCACAAGGCTCAGGGCAGTTCTGATTGCTTTACTCATGAAGCCTCCCGGTTTCGTGAATTGTGCAGTGGTTAATGGGGGCTCACAAGTGACGAAAGGGAATATTGAATGGGGGAATGGGCTGGGTGGCGATTTCATGCTTCCTTGACAGC
>DAIMDJ010000448.1:0-2610 GCA_036725905.1 Terriglobales bacterium | reverse complement strand
TGCTCGCTGCTGCCGATCCCAGCCTCGGCGAAGATCGCGCTCTCGCTCTGTTGAAACGTGCCGATTTGCGGGCCGAAGTTCTGGCCAGACTCAGCAAGAATGCCGGCGCCATGAAGAGCCGCAAAGTGAAACTGGCTCTGGTCCAGCACCCGAATACGCCGCGTCATGTTTCGATTTCCATGCTCAGGCACTTGTTCACATTCGAACTGATGCAAGTGGCGCTTACTCCGGCATTGGCCGCCGACATCAAGAGAACTGCCGAAGACGCTCTTATGAACCGCCTGGAAACCATTTCTTCAGGAGAGCGCCTGTCGCTTGCCCATCGCGCTTCTGGCCGGATCGCAGCGGAGTTGCTGTGCGATACTGAGCCGCGCGTCATTCACGGAGCACTGGACAACTCGCAGCTCACAGAGGCAGAAGTCATCCGCGCTCTCATGCGTGCCGATGCGCCTGTGCTGTTGGTAGAATCTGTTTGCGCACACGCCAAGTGGTCGTTGCGGCGCGATATCCGCATTGCTCTGCTGCGTAATGAGAACACCCCGCTCGTCCGAATGATCGAGTTTGGACGATCATTGCCCATTAGGCTGTTGCGGGAAATCCTGCGATCCAGTCGTCTCCCTGCGCGCACAAGGGAATACCTGCTCAAGGAAATTGATCAAAGGGATGCAGACTCGTAGTTGAGGCGCTAAACTAAATGCAATCTATGACCACTCCCGATCGCACACTTGATCAAATCCTGGACTTGGCGGCAGCACATTTCAAAGTGCCGAGGCAGAAGCTCACGCCCGACGATGACTTCTTCAAAACTCTTAAGATCGACAGCTTGCAGGCGCTCGATCTGCTTACCCGGCTCGAGCACCATTTCAATATCGAGTTGCCGGATTATGAGTTGCAGGGGGTGTCCGACTTCCGAACGTTGGCCAGCCGCATTCAATCGCGGCTGTGAAACACGGATCGATGGATACGCAAGCCGATGCCCTGATGCAAATCGCGACTTTTTCAGGATTCTAGGACAAGCGATGAATTAGTTAACTAGCTTCTCTCCGCGCCTGTGCGCTCTGTGGTCAAATAATTCTTTGATGTTGAATCTCGATCAATATTCCTCTCTGGGAGCGGCGCTGCGCGATGCTCTGGATCGCTGGGCGAATGAAACTTGTCTGATCGAAGCCGATCGCGACCGCGAAAAGACGCGGCTTACTTACTCTGATTTTAAGGATCTAGCACTGCCGCTGGCGCGCGCATTTGAGGATGCGGAGTTCAACCCAGGCGATCGCGTTGCGATTATCATGACCAATCAGTCGAAGTGGCTGATCTCGGCGTATGCGGTTTTCTATTGCGGCGGGGTGCTGGTTCCCCTGGACTACAAACTCACTGCAGCCGAACACCTGCAGTTGCTGAAGCACTCGAAAGCGAAGTTTCTAGTCGTCGAGTACTACCTTTGGCGCGCCATCATTCAATCGCCCGAATTCAAGGAGTTGAAGGCAGTTGCTATTGTGACAGAAGCCCCGTTGGGAGCGGACTTGGCGGGGGCGCATCGCTGGGAGGAATTTCGCCGCAAGGGTGATCCTGTATTTGGCCCACGTGGCCGCAACGACGTCGCGTGCATCGTTTATTCATCGGGGACGGGCGGGCGGCCCAAGGGATGCGTTCTTACCCACGAAAACTATCTCGAACAATGCAAATCGCTGACGGCATGGTTTCCCTTCTGGCCCGGAGTGCGGTACCTGAGCATTCTCCCGACGAATCACGCCATTGATTTTATGGTCGGCTTCATCGGTCCGTTTGTATGCGGGGCTTGCGTCGTCCACCTGCGTACGCTGCGTCCGGAATATGTGCGTGACGCGTTTGTCCGCTACAAGATTACCTATATGAGCCTCGTGCCAATGGTGCTGAAGAATCTGGAGCGAGGTCTCAAGGCCAAGTTCGACGAACTATCCGCGCCCAAGCGGTTTCTCCTGAACCGCGCGATTGCCATTAACAAATTCTTCACGCAATGGAAGCCCGATTTGCGTTTGAGCCGCACGCTGCTTCCGCAAGTACACAAGGCATTCGGCGGAGAGCTGCGAGCCTTGTTCACCGGCGGAGCGTTCATGGAGCCTTCGACTCTGCAGTTCTTTTACGATCTCGGGATTCCGGTGGCAAATGGGTACGGACTCACAGAAGCCGGCACGGCGCTTACCCTCAACGACTTCAAGCCATTTCGCCCGGATACCGTTGGCAAACCGCTGCCCGGAGTTGAATTGAGAATCTTGAAGCCCGATTCCGAGGGAATCGGCGAGGTTGCGGTACACAGCAAGACCGTAATGTCGCATTATCTCGACGACCCGGAGCTTACGGCCGAGACGATCGTGAACGGCTGGCTGCTCACGGGTGACTTGGGCCGCTTTGACGGCAGCGGGCATTTGCAGCTCTTCGGGCGCAAGAAAAACATGATTGTCACCGAAGGCGGCAAGAATATCTATCCCGAGGATGTTGAAAACGCGTTCGATGGCCTGCCGGTAAAGGAATACTGCATTTTTGCCGCGAATTATCTTTGGCCGCAGCAAACGCTTGGCGCAGAGACGCTGATTCTTGTCCTTCGTTTAGATGCGGGCCACGAGTTCTCTGAAT
>DAIMDJ010000447.1:0-2624 GCA_036725905.1 Terriglobales bacterium | reverse complement strand
TTGGCCAATGTGCAGTTCGATATTGACGCGGAAAAGTTCTACAAGCTCTACATCGGATTGATGACCCGGCCCCCACATCAATGATTAAGCCTGGCAGGTTAGGCCACCTCTGCAGATGGACTGCCTGATTGCTGAACACCGGAACGCTGAACGCCAACAGCGGAAGCCACGAACCCGCAGTACACTTCCCACATGCGCGTTTTAGGGATCGATTGCGGCACCGAGTACACCGGTTACGGCGTGGTCGAGCTTTGCGATCATGACAGGCTGATCTGCCTGACTTGTGGCGCGGTGAAGCTCTCCCCCCGCGAGCCTTTGCCAAGGCGTTTGGTGGAAATTTTTGAACGCCTGGGTGCGATCATCGAGCAGCACCGCCCGGATTACGTCGCGATTGAAGATGTGTTTTACGCAGTGAATGCGAAATCGGCGATTAAGCTTGGGCAGGTGCGTGGAGTCGCCATGCTGGCGGCGTCTTCCGCAGGCTTGGACGTCGCTGAGTACTCGCCGCTCTCGATCAAGTCTGCTGTAGTCGGCTACGGGAAAGCGGAGAAGCAGCAGGTGCAGCACATGGTCGCGCGGTTGCTGAATTTAGATGAAGTCCCCGAGCCGACCGATGCGGCGGATGCGCTGGCCATCGCGATTTGCCATCTTCATACGTCGGCAACACTCGAGCGGCAGAGGGATGCTGCGCGGTAGATACCGGGGTTAGAGAGATCCCTCATCCTTACAAAAACTCAGCGTACTCTGCGGTTTAGATTTTTTGGCATAATCCTTACATGTTCGTCGAGAACGATCGGCAGGTCGCACTGATCCTACGAGCACCAGTGCTTTCGGTTCTCTTCCTGATCTGCTGGTTTGGCCCAGCTTCAGCCCAGCAGCCGGCGACCGTCACGTTCACACTGGATTTCCCTAACTCTGAACCGGATCATTACGTTATTTCAGTTTCTTCGGATGGGCACGCGAACTATGAGTCCAATGGCAAGCTCAGCCCTGATGCAGAAGACGACGGTTACCGCCTGGATTTTCTACTTTCCCCCGCTACCCGCGCGCGCATTTTTGATTTGGCAAAACGCGCTCACTATTTTCAGGGGGACATTGATTCGAAGAAACGCAATCTCGCCTCGACCGGCAGCAAGACGCTTGCATATAAAGACGATCAGCGGAGCACGCAGGCTACGTACAATTATTCACCTCTTGCGGCGGTGCAGGAACTGACACAACTCTTTCAGAACCTCTCAGCCACCTTGGAGTTCGGCCACAGACTGCAATATTTTCACCATTACCAAAAGCTCGCTCTCGACGATGAGCTGAAAAGGATGGAAGAAACGGCCAAGCAAAACGGAATGGTTGAATTGGCCGCACTTGTGCCAATCCTGCAGCAGATCGCGAATGACAATTCGGTCATCAATCCCGTGCGGGCACGCGCCCAAAGATTGTTGGAGCGGTCCGAGGCTGGTCGTTAGCCGCCTGCGCTTACATCGCGCTATAATTTCCGCCGTTTATGGTTCTGCCTCCGGGGCCTACAGATCCGGCGAGAGTAAGCCAAATCCACAAAACGGTGATCTCGGCCGATGGAAAGACTTACGCTGCGGCTACATTCGGCGGTTGCAAACGCTGTATGTGGTGGAAGGACTAAAATGATGCAGTACAGCGCTCCGGCCATGATAGTCAACGAAGCAACTAACTGTCACGACTCGGGTTCTAACGGTTTGAGGGGTAGTGTGGGAGGTGGGGCAATGTTCAGGAGAATTCTAAATGCGGTGCTGCTTACGCTGGCGGCTGTGCTGCTGGCGCTCCCAGCGTTTGCCGATTCGCAAGTGCGGATCGTGCGTTTGAGTCAGGTAGATGGCGCCGTTCAAGCCGACCGCAACACTGGCCAGGGATTCGAGAAAGCGTTTCTGAACATGCCGGTTACCCAGGGCATGAAGCTGCGCACGAATACTGACGGACGCGCTGAAATTGAATTTGAAGACGGCTCGACGCTGCGCATGGTGCCTCACACGATTGTTGTGTTTCCGGAGCTTTTATTGCGCGATTCAGGCGCTCAGGCCACGGCGGTGAACGTTCGGGACGGCACTGCCTATGTGAATTTCACAGGAAAGAAAGATGACGAGTTCACTCTGAGTTTCGCGCATGAGAAAGTTTCACTCACCAAACCTGCTCACCTTCGTATTGAGCTGGGCGATACCGATGCCACGATGGCGGTATTCAAAGGCGACGTGCAGGTTGAAGGACCGTCCGGCGGGGTGAACGTGGGTAAGAAGCAAACGGCCACATTCGATCTTGCTGACCAGGATCGATATGCGTTGGCCAAGAATTTGGAACCCGATCCCTACGATGAATGGGATAAGCAGCAGGAGCAATATCATCAGCGATACACGGCCTCCAATAGCTACTCGCCTTATTCATACGGGGTGAGCGATCTCGCCTATTACGGCAACTATATTAATGCGCCAGGCTATGGAATGTGCTGGCAGCCGTATTTCACCGGACTGGGATGGGATCCGTTCATGAATGGCGCGTGGATGTGGTATCCGGGATTCGGCTACACGTGGGTCTCTGGCTATCCATGGGGATGGATGCCGTACCGCTATGGCTCCTGGGCATTTCTGCCGGCGTACGGA
>DAIMDJ010000446.1:0-2628 GCA_036725905.1 Terriglobales bacterium | reverse complement strand
CAATGGAAAATCCAGGGAAGCTCTTTTCAACCAAAAATGCCGTGAACTTTTCGCCATCCACTTTGGCGAAAACCGTGAACAGATCGGCAAAGCCGGCATTGGTGATCCACATCTTTTCGCCGTTTAAGATGTAATGCTTGCCGTCTTTGGAAAGCTCAGCACGCGCACGGCAATTCAAAGCGTCTGAACCTGAAGACGCCTCCGATAACGCATAAGCGCCGACAATTTCCCCAGCAGCCAACCGGGGCAGGTATTTTTTCTTCTGCTCCTCCGTGCCGAAGTAAACGATCGGCAGTGTGCCGATGCCCGTATGCCCGCCCCACGTTGTCGCGAAACCGGCGTACTTGGCGATGTGGTCGGCAATTACGGCGGCAGTAACCTTGTCCATCTCCAAGCCGCCATAAGCTTCCGGAATTTCCACCCCGCTCAGCCCCAGCTCGCCAGCTTTCTTGAGCAGCTCGCGCGTGACGGAGAAGTCCTTGTGCTCCATCTTCTCGATGTTAGGGACAATCTCGTTGGTAGCGAATTCCTCCGCCGTTTGACCAATCAGCTGATGCTGTTCGGTGAAATCCTCAGGCGTGAATACTTCGTCGGGCGTGCGCTCTTCGAGCAGAAAGCTGCCGCCCGAGATCTTGGATTTGGGAACCGCGGCTGTGGCCATCCAACTCCTTTTCTAACCACAAAGGACACGAAGGTACACAACGGAAAACTCAAGCATCAAAAACTTAGTGCAACTTCGTGTCCTTCGTGGTTGTTCCTCTTACTTCCAGCCCGTTCCGTTCACGAAGCGCCTGATGCCGTCCTTCAAATGGACAACATTGAAGTTTATAAGCAGGCCAAGGGATTTGCCACTGAGCTTCAGGTACGAAAGTATTTGGGCCTGATGGACAAGCGAGATGGCATCCACGGACTTGATTTCTACGACTACGAGATCTTCAACCACAAGATCCATTCGGTATCCGAGTTCGAGCTTCACTCCACGATAGACGACGGGAAGACCAACCTGGGCCGCAGACCTGAATCCAGTGTCGTTGAGTTCGTATTGCAGGCAGGCAGTGTAAGCGCTCTCCAGTAAACCTGGGCCAAGCTCAGTGTGCACCCGCATGGCCGCGGTGATGACAGCATGGCTGACTTGCTGGGCGGTAGGCCTAGGGAGAGGAAATGTGGCCATAGGACCTCAACGCGCAGGCTTTCACTTCGCAAGCTGCTCGCGCAAGGTCATCCGTCACATGGTCGTGCTTTTTCCTTCGTGTACCTTCGTGTCTTTCGTGGTTAATTGGCTTTGAACGACTCTCTCATGGTTAATTCAGATTTTCGAACACACCCGCGGCCCCCATCCCCCCGCCGACACACATTGTTACCAACCCATACTGCCCATTCCGGCGCTTAAGTTCTCGTATGATTGTCGCCGTCAGCTTTGCCCCTGTACACCCCAGCGGATGTCCCAACGCAATCGCTCCGCCGTTGGGATTCACGCGCTCCGGATCGAGTCCTGCTTCTTTGATCACCGCCAGTGACTGCGCCGCGAAAGCCTCGTTGAGTTCGATGACGTCGATATCAGAGAGCTTCAGTCCAGCCAACTTCAGCGCCCTCGGAATCGCGTACACTGGCCCGAGTCCCATTTCCTCCGGTTTATAGCCAGCCGTCGCGAACGAAACGTAGCGCACAAGCGGTTTTATGCCAAGTTGCTTCGCACGCTCAGCCGACATCACGACTGCCGCCGCCGCACCGTCCGACATCTGCGACGAATTGCCAGCGGTCACAGTGCCTTTGGCGTGAAAGGCAGGTTTCAAAGAGAGCAATGCTTCGAGCGATGTGTCGGCGCGCGGACCTTCGTCAGTCTTAAAGATAATTTCCTGCCGTGGGAGCTTCCAGGAATCACGTAGGGACGGGCGCCCTCGCCCGTCCTGCGCGGACGAGGCGTCTGCGCCTACGTGGCCATTGCCAATGGAACGTGTCACCGGTACAGGCACCGTTTCATCTTCAAACTTTCCTGCCTGAATCGCCGCCAGCGCCTTCTGATGGCTGCTCAGCGAGAACTCATCTGCCTGCTCCCGTGTGATCCCAAAGCGCTGCGCCAGCCGCTCGGCAGTCAGACCCATTGAAAGATACGCGTCGGGATAATGATCCACCAGCCACGGGTTCGGCGAAATCTTGTGGCCTCCCATCGGGATCATCGACATAGATTCAGTGCCGCCCGCGACGATCACCTCCGCGCCGCCGCTACCAATCCGCTCCGCGGCCAGCGCAATCGCCTGCAAACCCGACGAGCAGAAGCGATTGATGGTGAGCGCAGAGACCTCAACCGGCAATCCCGCGCGCAGAGAGGCGATGCGAGCGACGTTCATCCCTTGCTCGGCCTCGGGCATAGCGCAGCCAAGGATGACATCGTCTATTTCTTTCGCATCGATCTGCGGTACGCGCTCCAAAGCGCCCTTGATGGCGACAGCACCGAGTTCATCAGGACGCGTCGCCCGCAGCATGCCTTTGAAAGCACGTCCCACAGGTGTGCGCACCGAAGAAACGAGAACGACTTCACGCATAAGAACTCCTAACGGATTGCGGAAAAACTGGTTTGCAACCGATTTGGCAAGGGCATGAGTTTACTGGTACCAGAGTTTACTGGTA
>DAIMDJ010000445.1:1539-2651 GCA_036725905.1 Terriglobales bacterium | reverse complement strand
CTTTGGCGCTTTCGAGAAGTTACCACACCTTGCTCGCCATAAATGACCACCAACTAAATTCGCCATGACATGAGGTCCGACCGCGGCAGCGAAAAGTCAGTTTTCATTTCTCTTGCGTCTTCGCTGTGGTGTTGATTCTCCTCAGAGGTTTCACCTTCAAATCCTGAGGAGTCGACTTGAGCGAGACCCGCCGTTGTCCGCACTGCCAAAGTTCGTTTCTGCCTTCCGCTTACCGTCCCCAGCAACGGGTTTGCGGTCAGCCGGATTGTCAACGTCGGCGTCGCGCGGATTATCACCGCAAGAAGCTGGCGACGGACCCCGAGTATCGCCAAGGGGTGGGGGAAAGCCAGAAGCAGTGGCGGGAGGAGCATCCCGGCTATCAGAAGCAGTACTGGAAGGATCACCCCCAAGCAGTAGCGCGGAACCGCCAGCAACAGCACCTTCGTGACCAACGCCGCCGCCTCCGGCATCTTGTAAAGAACAACTTAGCTTTGGATCTAAAGCATTGGGCCTCAGAGGTTTGGCTCTTGGGGCCGAAGCTGCACGATCTTGACAAGAACAACTTAGCTTCCGCGCAAGTCCTTATCTTGGCGCCAGTTGTCCCTCTTCCGGTGGAGCCCAGCCCTTCTTGAAAAGAACACCCCTATTGAATGGCGTGCGCAATGGGCTTTATACCCGTGGCCGCTGGAGAGTCTGGCTACGATGCAACTGGAGTTTCACCAACTGGACCGCCGTCATGAACATCTGCGCGTGCGGAATCCACAACGGCAACGGCAGTTGTTGGCGTCGTTGGCCGCCGCAGGACAACAGACCCCCATCGTCGTCGTCGCCGTTTCGGATCAGCCGGATCGCTATCTGGTCATTGACGGTTACAAGCGCGTCGCGGCTCTCGAGCAACTCGGCCGGGACACGGTCGAGGCGGTGATCTGGCCGCTGAGCGAAGTCCAGGCCCTGGTGCTGGACCGTTCGCTGCATTGGTCGGAACCAGAGAGTGCCCTGGAAGAAGGCTGGCTGCTCGCGGAGTTGGAGCAACGGTTCAGCTATGGCCTGGAAGAACTGGCCCGACAGTTCGATCGCAGTGTGAGTTGGGTGTCACGTCGCTTGGCCTTGGT
>DAIMDJ010000445.1:0-1439 GCA_036725905.1 Terriglobales bacterium | reverse complement strand
AACTGCATGCTCAGGGAGTGAAGAAACGCGAGATTGCGCGCGTGCTGGGCATCTCTCGTCTGAGTGTGCGCAAGGTGCTTCGTTCCAACTCCCCGCAGGTGCCGTTACTCCAGCGTGCCGAGAAAGCCGAACCCTATCGGCAACAGATCCTGGAGTTGTTGCCCCGCTGCAAAGGGAATCTGGTGCGGGTCCATGAAGAACTCGTGGCCAGCGGGGCGGTGTTCTCCTACCAAGCCCTGACGGCCTTCAGCCGCCGGCATGGCCTCACCGAGCCGCCTCAGCAGGCCGCAGGGCAATACCATTTTTTGGCGGGCGAGGAACTTCAGCACGATACTTCTCCCCATGAAGTCGAACTCGCCGGGAAGAAACGCCGCGTACAAACCGCTTCGGCCGTGCTGTGCTACTCGCGCATGTTGTTCTTTCAGTGTTTCGCGACGTTTCAGCGCTTCGATTGCAAAATCTTTCTCACCGAAGCTCTGCGATATTTCGGCGGCAGCCCGCAACGCGTCATGACTGACAACACGCACGTGGTGGTACTGCGGGGAACCGGGCGAGAGATGGTTCCCGTGCCCGAGATGGCCGCCTTTGCCGAGCGCTTCGGCTTCTCCTTCGTAGCCCACGAGCGTGGCGATGCCAACCGCTCTGCTCGGGTGGAACGACCGTTCTGGTTCATTGAAAGGAACTTCTTGGCCGGCCGCACCTTCTCCAGTTGGCCAGACCTGAATGGGCAGGCTCGGCAGTGGTGCGAGCGGGTCAACTCCACCTATAAAAAACACATCCGCGCCGTTCCTCGCGAGTTGTTTGCCCTCGAGCAACGGCATCTGCAACCGCTGCCCGCCTGGATCCCCGAAGTCTATCGTTTGCACCAACGCACGGTGGATGTCGAAGGTTATGTGGCCCTGCACAGCAACCGCTACTCCGTCCCGGTGGCCTGGATCGGTCGTCGCGTGGAGATTCGGGAAACCAAGGACAAGATCGAGATCCAACTCGATGCGCGTAACATCGTGACCCACGAGCGCATCCCCGACGAACAGTATCAGCGCATCACGCTCGGCGCCCATCGCCCACCACGCGGCCAAGGCCTTAAGCGCAGCGATGCTCACCCCGAAGAACAAGCCATCCTCCAAGCCGCGCCAGAGATAGCTGATTATGTCAGCGCTCTGAAACAACACAGTCACAAGTTGGTGGTGTTGGCCCTGCGTCAACTGCTCCGTCTGGTGCGGGAATATCCTCGGGAGCCTTTCTTAGCCGCCGTGCGAGAAGCCGCCCGCTATGGCCTCTACGACCTGGACCGCTTGGAACGGATGATTCTGCGCCGCGTGCAACGCGACTTTTTCCTGTTGGACGAGGAGCTCGAGAAGGAACCCAGCGATGAGTGAAGAACTCGAACAGCTGCTTAAGAACCTCAAACTCGGGCGCATGCTGGAAATCTATGAAGA
>DAIMDJ010000444.1:0-2658 GCA_036725905.1 Terriglobales bacterium | reverse complement strand
TTCAAATGGTGCTCCCGATTATTCGTCACCATCACGAAAAAATGAACGGAACTGGCTATCCGGACGGTCTCCTGGGCAGGAGATTCCCGTCACCGCGTGCTCACCATCGTCGACGTTTACGATGCGCTAACAACTGAGCGGCCTTACAAGAAAGCACTTGGAGAGGATCAGGCGCTTGCCGTAATGAAGAAAGAAGTTAAGAAAGGATGGTGGGATCCAAGATTGTTTGATGCCTTCCAGGAGATGATGCAAATAAAACTTCCTGATAATCTGGCAGCGCAGGCCGCAGCCGCAGACTAAAGCTCACTGTGATAAGCGAGAGCTTGCCCTTTTTTCCGAAATCTCAAGCTGCGTCGAAGAGGAGGACAGCCTCCTGTACCACACGTTTCGGTACAATTCCCCACATGCTGAAGCACGATAAACCTCTTCAGGGCAGAGCTGTGGTCATTACCGGCGGTGCGCGGCGATTGGGTCGCGCCATTGCTTTGGCAATGGCCGAAGCTGGCGCGGATGTGGCGATTACGTTCCGGAATTCAGCGCGCCAGGCGCAGCACACAGTGACTGATGTGAGCGGTTTCGGAGTGCGCGCTGTGGCGCTCTATTGCGACGTAAGCGATCCAAAAAATGTGAAGAGCGCGCTGAAGGAGGCCGTGAAGGAACTGGGAGGCATCGATATTCTTGTGAACAATGCTGCGAATTATGAGACAGCTGAGTTTGAGAAATTGAGCTTGGCGCAGTGGGATGCGATGTTTGCTTCCAATACCCGCGGCCCGTTCCTGGTTTCGCAGCAAGCTTTACACCAGCTCTACGAAAGAAAAGGCAGGATCATCAACATGGGCTCGCTCGGGGGAATACGCCCTTGGGCAAGCAACGCGCATTACTGCGCTTCGAAAGCCGCGGTACACATGCTGACGAAGGTCATGGCCAAGGCACTGGCTCCCGAGATTGCGGTCAATTGCGTGGCGCCTGGGATGATCGACTTAGGAGAAAAATCTGCCGCAGCGTTCCTAAAGAAAATGGCGCGGCAGACCCCGATGCAGCGCAACGGCGCAAGCAACGACGTCACCGACGCGGTCATGTTCTTTGCCACAGCGCCGCATTTCATCACCGGGCAGGTTCTAGCGGTGGATGGCGGATTGGGATTGTGATGCTGTGCTTTTCTCTCAGCTGCCCGCATAGAGCACAACTGGCAGCGCCTTGGCGTAGAGGGTGAAATCGCGATCAAGAGTAAAGATCTGCCAAGTGCGGCGGTGAGCCACGGCGCAGATCAGAAAATCAATTGGTGATCCCGCAATGCCACGCGAGCGGCAGTGGTTGCTCATAGCGGCTGCTTCTTCGAAATCTTGGCTTTCAAGAGGAGGTTCCTCAAACGCGCGCAAATAATCCCGCAGCTTGCGAAAACGCTCTGCTTGCGGCATACCGGAAAGCAACTCCTGCCGAATCGGACCGGCAATTTGAGCTCGCCCGTCCCGGATCAAGTCTGCCAGCGCATTGGTAGCACTTTGCTCCTCGGCACTCAGGTCTTCTCTCCTCCTTCGCAACGCGAGTGACCAGACGGGCGTATCTACCAGAACCATCATGAACGCTTCCGGCGGCGTTCGGCTTTGTAATCGTATTTTGGATCGAATTCAAACGTGCCGAACGCATCGAGAATCAGAAGTTGCTTGCGGCGCTTCACGTACTCGTCTAGGGCCGCAGTCACTGCCTCCTTCTTGGTCTTGTGGCCGCCGGCTTGCCGGGCCGCTTCGATTAGATGATCGTCCAGTGCAAGATTGGTCGCCATGTGTAGATTATCACACATTTCAACGTGTATCGCAATCTACTTCTCGACCGCGGCTGACTGCGAAACTGCGACAGCGGAATCCCCGAAAAAGCGTCGCTGCTACCAGACGGTGCGACGCTCATTTTGTCAGCTAAGAAAGTTTGTTATATTGTGCGAGTTTTCTTTGCATATCGACACTATGCGCGCAATCGTTGCCGCAATCTTGCTGCTTGCCGCTTCGTTGGTATGGGCCGAGGTGCGCCCCGAAGATGGTGGCCGCGAAATTCAGCTTTGGACCGGCGGAGGCCACTCGGTCGCGGGAGGCACAGGGAAGACCTCAGTCTGGAATCTGGGACTGCGCTACGGCTGGATTCTTACCCGGCCGCACGGGCCGGGACTTCTTAAGGGGCGGTTCGAGTACGCGGTCGACGCCGTCCCTGCATTTCTCGTCTTCCAGCCTGCGAATACTGCGTTTGGTGCTGGTTTCAATCCCCTCAATCTGAAATGGAATTTTGCGACAAGGGAACGAATTGTGCCGTACTTGGAACTTAGCGGAGGCACGCTGTTCACGAACCACACCGTGCCTGCGGGAACGAACACGATCAACTTTACTCCCTCAGCGGCGCTGGGAACGCATTTTCTCCGAGACTCCGGGAACTGGGCCGTTGAACTACGTTATATGCATATTTCCAACGCAGGTTTGGAACGGCGCAATCCCGGGATCAACACGCTGCAGGTGCGTCTGGCCATTGGGAAGTTCTTCAGCCGGGGCAGCCGAAGCCGAAAACGCTAAGTCAATTCGATACTCGATGAAATTGCAGTTTTACTTTATGGGAATAAATCTGGCGGAGAGGGAGGGATTCGAACCCCCGATACCCGTTAAGGTATGTCCGCTT
>DAIMDJ010000443.1:0-2668 GCA_036725905.1 Terriglobales bacterium | reverse complement strand
TTCCAATGTTTCTTACCGGTGCTTTCAATATCTGTCTTCAGCAAACATTCCGACAGTTGAGGGCCTAGTCGCCTACTTCGAGAGCGGCCTGAGCCTTCGTTCAGGAACGGAGATGGAGAGGATCACTGGGGATATTGTAAGCCCCAATTTCTTTGCGGTTCTTGGTGTGACACCGGCGATGGGTAGAGCCTTTTCCGAGGATGAGCAACAACCAGGTCGCCAACCGCACGTTGCAATCGTAAGCCACGGTTTCTGGCAGCGCAAATTCGACGCTCGCCCGGATGTTCTCGGAAAGGTCATTGAACTCAATCGCGAGGTCTTCACGATCGTCGGCGTCCTTCCCAAGAACTATCGTTCTGTTCATGGGTACGGAATGTCACCGGAAGTATACGTGCCCTTGAGTAAGGAGCTAGTTGGGGATCTCAATGATCCTAGCTTGGGAAGTTTGAATTTGATTGCGCGGATGCAGGATGGCGTCACTTTCTCGCAATTGAAGGCGTCACTTGGGCCGGTGGTGCAGAGTTGGAGGCAATTGTACCCAGGCGACGGTCGCTACGCGGGTAAAATAGACGTCTATCCTCTGACTGGCATCGAAAAAATGAGGCGCGACGGGATACCGCTGGAATTGACGGTGTTCTTGTTGTTGCTGATTTTGGTTGCGGTTCTAATCTTGTTGATCGCTTGCGCAAATGTAGCGGGTCTCCTCGTGGCCCGTGGCGCGAACCGCAGTCGTGAGATCGCGGTGCGTCTGGCCCTCGGAGCCCCGCGCTATCGGGTCATACAGCAACTGCTCACGGAGACCGCACTATTGGCTTTTCTGGGTTCTTGTGCGGGGATCGCCTTGTACTTGGCGCTGGCGACGACAGCTGCAAAGCTGCAGATCCGGGAATCAGTACCATTTGAACTGCACCTTCATTTGGATCGGACGCTTCTCTACTTCTCCATTGGATTGGTGGCGTTAACTACTCTTCTTTCTGGGCTGGTACCTGCCCTCCAGTCAAGCAGGAATAGCTGGCACTTGCGCTCGAATCAAATTGGAGCGGAGACTCATCAACGTTTCTCGCTACGTCGAGCGTTGGTGGTGGGACAATTCGCACTGGCATTTGTTCTGTTGGTCTCGGCGTCTTTGTTTCTTCGTGGTCTTGCGAAGAACAGCCACGCTGATCCGGGATTTATTGATCTCACATTAAATAATGCAATGGATTAGCGCAAAAAAAGAGGAAGCTCTGATTGCAAGATGGACCACCGTAGTTTCGCTGGTGATCTTCGAATACCATCGATCACGCGGATGATGCTTTCCATGAGTTCATCGATGTCCTTGGGACAGCCGTTGGCCAGTTCCTTCTTCGACAAGGACCAAACACCTTCCTCAGGGTTGAGTTCTGGACTGTAGGAAGGAAAGTGTTCGACGTGGAGGCGTGGGTGTCGCGCGCGGAGTTTCTCGATCGGCTCCCCTTGATGGGTGGAGGAGTTATCCAAAAGCACGATGAGGGGACCGCGGAGTTGCCGTAGCAGTGCGCGCAAAAACGCACAGACTTCTTCCTGTCCGATGTTGTCATAAAAAAGAAGGTAGTAGAGGCCCAGGCGGTGTCGCTCGGGGCTCACAGAAATTCCCGCGATTACGGAAATTTTATCCCGACGCCCCTGGCGGCAGCGGACAACGGGAGTGCAGCCCCGGGGCGCCCAAGTCCGGACCACCAGGGGAGCCAATAGAAAGCCGCTTTCATCGGCAAAAACTATGTGAGCACCCAGCCGCGCGGCGTTTTTTTTACCCGGGGCCAGACTTTTTTCTTCCAGCGCTGAATGGCCTGCTCATCGCGCTCTAAAGCGCGCCTTTCGGGTTTTTGTGGTGTCCAGTCGAGCCGATGGAGGAGTTTGCCAGCGGTATTGTAATGGCAGGGCACGTGGAAGGTCTTTTCAATCACTTCCGCGACTCGCTTCGTCGTCCATACTTCCGTGCGGTAGCCATTGGCTAGGGCTCCGCGGAGCAAGATGCGGACCAGCCGTTTCTCTTGCCGGCGGGTGAGTCTTCTCGGGCGGCCCGGAGAAAATCGCACCTTGAGGGCATCGGCGCCGTGTCGTCGCCACGCATTCCGCCACCGCATCACGGAACTGGCCGCACACCTGATGCGTCGAGCCACTTCGTTCAGGGACAATTCCGCGCGAAGAAGTTTCAGCGCACGCCTGCGCCGGTCGGACAGCAAGTCGGCCGAACCCTTGGGTCGCACAGGGACCTCCAGTCATACGGAGATCCTATTATTGCATTATTTTATGTGAGAGCAATAGTCCCGCGAAGTCGGCATAGCGCAACAATTCCAGGGTCGCATGGCACCGGGAAAATGCACGGTTCTAAGCGCGTATAGCGGTACTGATCCAGCATCGCAGTTGGGATTGCTTCGGGTTTGCCCATCACTCGCAGACCAAACCGTGGCTAGCTGTCACGTGGAATAATCAAGGATGCTGGCACAGCTGTGTGAAGACAAGACGACAAGACGGGGTGTTTTCTACTATGAAACTGAGTGATGCTGCACTCAAGGTTTTGAAATGGTTTTCGCTTTCTGTTTTGATGCTGGCGAATGGCGCTCTTGCACAAACGACACCTCGGCAGGTCGCAATCACTATTGACGATCTACCCTCTGTGGACCTACGGCCATGCAATGAGCACGAG
>DAIMDJ010000442.1:0-2669 GCA_036725905.1 Terriglobales bacterium | reverse complement strand
CTCCCCATGGCCGTCGCGTGGGACTGATTTCAGACGAAGCCTGGGCGGATTTCCAAGCCAAGCAGCAGCGCATGGCCTCAATAAAATTGCAGCTGGAACAAACCAAGCTAACAGCAGCAATGCTTGAGCGGATCACCACGAATCACGTAGGGGCGGACGCCCTCGTCCGCCCAGCCGAGCCCGACTATTCCTCGACCCTCGGCCAACCTCTCGCCCAACTTCTCAAGCGTCCTGAGGTTACTATCGAGGATCTCGTGCCGGTGCTGCAGGAATTGACACCTTCATTTGTCCGGCGCGATACCTCTGTGCCCTCTGTGGTCGGCCTTTCCTCCGAACTCCGCAACGAACTCAAATCCGTCGAAACCGAAATCAAATACGAAGGCTATCTCCAGCAGCAGCAGCGCGCCATCGAGCGGCTGAAAAAAGCCGAGCAACGCAGTATCCCCGAGTGGTTCGATTACCACTCTGTCAGCGGACTCTCCCGCGAGATGCAGGAAAAGCTCGTCAAAATTCGCCCGCGAACCCTGGGCCACGCCAGCCGTATTCCCGGAGTAACTCCGGCAGCCGTTTCCCTGGTGAACGTCTACATCGAAATCCAGGCTCGCCGACGCGAACATGCCGCCGCAATTTAGGACCTCCTCCGGCGCCAACACTACGATAAACTTTTCGGTGACGGCGCCTGCATCTCGCAAGCGATCCAGGCCGCCGGTGAGCAAACTGAAGCGTCTGTTGTGATAGGTTTTGAGGATGAACTACGCGTGGATGCAAACGCCAATCGGACGGGTGCTACTAATCTTGGACGAGAACGGGCTCCGCCGAATTGATTTTGCAAATGGGAACAGCCGCCCAGACCCAGCATGGCACGAGAGCCCGGATGCACTGAAAGAGACGATCCGCCAGCTTCGTGCCTACTTCGCCCGCGAGCTAGAAGAATTTGACGTTCGTCTCGCTCCGGAAGGTACTCCGTTTCAGAAAAATGTTTGGCGCCATCTCTGTGAAATCCCTTACGGAGAAACAATCTCATATGGCGAACTCGCGCATCGTGTCGGCAATCCTAAAGCTTCGCGTGCAGTCGGCCTGGCGAATGGCGCGAACCCGATTCCCATCATCATTCCCTGCCATCGCGTGATTGGAAGTAATGGCAGACTCACCGGATACGGTGGCGGCCTTCCCATCAAGGAGAAGTTGCTCGCTCTGGAAGCACAAGGTCGAGCGCGTCAGCTTTTACGCCATGCCCCGAGCGGTCGTCGCGCGTCAGCCAATTGGTAATTGTGATCGCCGCAAAGGTCCCCCAAATTTCAACTCTGCTGGGTGGGGTAACGAAGTTGCCGGGTTACCAATAATATGCAGCGACTTGCACTGCATTAGCTCCTCCGGACACCGAATTCGCCGCGTAAGTTCCATTTATGGAATGGCTTAGATCGCAAATGTGCGTTGGCTTAGAAGCTGCACTTTCCTCACATGCCCGCTGTTCACTGGGCCGCCGACGAGGTGCCAATTGCTGGATTCGACGATTCAAGCGGTGGACGCTAAACCGAAGCACTCGATGCTTCCTATTCTTATCGTATTGTTTCTGATTTCTTATGGACTGCTCGCCAAGCTAGTGGTGGAGCAGGGGCGAACCATTGACTCCCAGCGTTCTCTGATCAGGCAGTTGTTTGGTGACAGCAGTCAGTTATCCGCAATGAATGGGAAGTCTGCGCAGGCCCAGCATGCCGCGGGGCAGGCGCAGAATCCGAAAGCGAAATCGCAGGTACAAACTCCGTCGAACCAGGTTAAACCGCAGGAGTCACCCTCCCAGTTGACTCCACGGAACCACGCTGCCAATGAGCGCAGCGCGAGCAAGGCTCACAAACCGCTTCGGCAACGGCCGCCGAAAGCTGCCGCTGATGAGCCGGACGAGCGCAGGATGCTAGTAGTTATTTAAATTGCAGCACCAGGCCTGACCCTATGAAAGTTCTGGCCACATTGTTGTTGTCGTTGTCGCTCCCCGGCACCCATATATTGCCACCCGCGCGCTCGCCGATTGATCACACTGCACAGCGTGCGCGAAAGGGTGGCCGTTGGTATCTCGCTCAAAATGGACACGCGGTTTATTGCTATGGTCCGGTGCGGCTGATCCCAGAGCCCAGCGGCGGCTTGCAGCGTGTCGCCACTTACTGCCAAGGGGAGCGACCGATTGTGCCGCTGAAAGATTAGTCGCCGGCCAGTAGTCGGTAGTCATTAGCCCGCCAATCCGCCTCGTAAGAGACGAACGAGGTACATAGTAATCCGGTAAACGCCCGATTCCAGTGTTACCCTCTGCCTCGATAAGATGTCATCAATTTGGCTGGAAAGGCGCGCGCCTGATTTCGGCGGCCTCCCCCGGGTAGTCAGTCACCTCCACAACCCGGGGGGATTTTTCTGCCTCATTTTCGTGGGTCGTCTTCGGCGCGCTTGATATCGAATCTCGTCGAGGGCGTGCAGGTCGAATAGCCAATCGGATTTGTTACGTCAGAGTGCCTCGATTCTCTTTCAACATAGTAGCTGCGCATTTTGAGGCATGTGGGCTGTGTTCCGTCCTTAGCCGGCGAGAACAACCGATCTCTCCCATCGTCAACCGAGGCCGAAAGAGAAATAATTCCCCAGGCGTCGGGAGACCAACTGTGTTGATTGAGAGTGTTTGTGGC
>DAIMDJ010000441.1:0-2683 GCA_036725905.1 Terriglobales bacterium | reverse complement strand
TCTGGATCAGCATATCGGGGTTCGAATCCCTGGGGGGCAGCCAATTTAGAATCAACGGCTTACGATCTGCGGTTCCCTCCAAAACAGCCGACCGGTAACAAAAACCGGTAACATTTGCTTCGAGAATGCCCGTAAACATCGGCGACAGCCGCTGACAACGCAGACACTCGCGGTTAGCTTAAAGCGCATTCACCAATTAGCGTGCTCAAAGCGATGGGGGCTGCTTCCGGAGATTTCACCACGGTTTGACTGAGTTTCCGATTCGTGGGAAATACGGCAACTGTGATGAACAAGAAACGCTCTCGACTTCCGCGCGGTCTGCGCTGGAAATCCGATTCCCCGTACATATGGTTTAGCTGGCGCGATTCACGCGGCAAGCAACATCAACAATCGACAGAAAGCGACGATTCGGTAAAAGCCTTCGCCTTTCGAACACAGTTCATGGAAAAGGGAAAAGATTATGAGAAGCGGGCTGAGTGCCAGACTCCCGAGATGGGCAAACTGCCACTCCGGCGGGTTGCGGAATTTTACTTCAGTTGGAAGACGGCGAACTGTTCTGCGGAAACGGTTGCGCGTGAGAAGAGGATTTTCAAAAGCGTCGAGAAATTCTTTGGCTCAAGATTTCCGACCAATGCAATTGGACTTCATCACATCCGCGACTACCAACGTGAGCGCAGAGAACAGATCAGTCCGACGATGAAGCAGCCGGTAACGGCGCGCACCGTCAATTACGAAATGCACCTGCTGAGAAGTGCCATGACGTTTGCCGGCTGCTGGATGCCGGAATTGGAGGTGGGCTATCAGCCTTTGCGTGAGATAAAACAGCGTGCGGGTAAGGTCGCAACCAAGGATCAACTCGTCACGATAATCACCGAGGCCATGGCCAATGAATATTGGCAGCTCGCGGTGTACTGCGCTGCCGTGGTGGCGGGCACGGGATGCCGTGGTGGAGAAATAAGAATCTTCAGCTTAGGGACATTGATCTGGACGGAGGCAAGATCCGCATCGTCCGCGAGATTGCAAAGAACCGCAAGGAGCGCCAGCCTAGGCTCATGGCACTTGCGGATTGGGGGATGCGTCAGCTCCTGCTCCGGGCGCAAGCTTTGGGTGCAACCGAACCGCAGCACTACTTGTCGCCTTTGAGTCTGACGAGATCGCGCTCAGCAAAAGACAAGAATCAAAAATTTGATGTAAACCGGCCAATGACAGGATGGGTCAAGTCCTGGCGGAAGCTCATGCAGAAGTGCAATATGGATGGATTCCGCTTCCACGATCTCCGGCACACCTTCCGGACTTTAGGGGCGGAGGCTGGTGTCCCGCTCGAAGTGATGATGGCGCAGCTCGGACACATGGACCGGGAAACGTCTCTCGAATACGTCCATATTCAACAACAGGCGCTTGAGCGTGCCAAACAATTGATCGAATCAGAGCAGGCCCCAGTACTTGCTGCAGCGCAGAGATCATCTGGCGCAGCCGATGGAAGTGCGACTCCGAAGGTATAGCAGTCTGGATCTTAAACCAGGATTATCGTTCCGTTAACGTAATCCAATAAGCCTTGTTCAGGATATCGGACGAGCCGGCCGATTTTTTTGAAGGGCGGACCTTGGCTTTTGTTGCGGCTGTGTTTCATGCGCCACTTTCGAAGCTGGGAAAGTGAGATCTGGAGCATCTCCGAAACTTCGTCTTCCGTATACATACGGAGAGGTTGGGGCAGTGATTGTGGCCTTGGACGCAAGCACGATCCAATAAAACTCTATGCACACGTCGAGCGGGTCTCATTCGCACGCCGGTGAGACCTCTTTCTTTTCTGTCCATAAAACGGACTCGCACAACTCCGGCGCAGCTATGCGCTTTTGCGAGGCTGATCTTTGCTGTAGTCCGCTGAGGCTCTTTTCGGGTGCAGGCTTTGATGCAACGATAAACAGGATGGGCAGAAGATCGAGCGGCATCCACCACAGGTTTCCGCGTGGGATTCACATAACTCACTACCACAGTCAGAGCATTGCGTGCTGGCCGTTCTTGAGCAGAGATAGCCAACCGCATCTGCCGAATTCCTCATTTCTACGACTTCGCAGTGGCTCATTTGCACCTCAATTGCCCGATGATACTGTGCCCTGTCGGTCTGATCTAGGCATGCCAGCACCAGCTTGTGTCCCCGAGCCTGCACTGCACGCCGTACACCAGAATGCTATCTGTGTACGACGTGACCGCTAAACGCTGTACTCGGAGCGGTATTTGCCGGTGCGAAGCTTGCAGTAGGGCAGGTTTATCTTTAAACATGGGAGGGAACACAGTACCGAGATTCCGCATCAAAATACCTATGGGATGGAGCGACACCGGATTCTTCAGCGAAAAATACAGAGTGGTCGCAGTTGAAGCCGAACGTCTCACCATCAAAGGAATCGTCACGGGCACCGTGCTGACCATCATCAACAGCGACCCGGCCACGCCTCTTACCGCAGAACAATATCCGCTTGGAAAACTAATTGCGCTCAGCGATCCTTCGGCTTCTGCGCCAAATTAGTTTGCCGCTTCCATTGCCTCGCCTATTAACTCGCTTCTTCCCTTAACTCGCTTCGGCATCTGATTCGGCGACCTTCTTTCCTCCCTTACGGCGACTACGGGATGCCCTTTCAGAGTTCGCTTGCTGAATAAATCCACGTGCAGAGTCCTCCAACAGAGC
>DAIMDJ010000440.1:0-2691 GCA_036725905.1 Terriglobales bacterium | reverse complement strand
CGCTGATCACCACGGAGTGCAGAACTCCAGCCCGTATCGCCGCCGATTTCACTTCGGCACTGTCTTCAACAATGTCGATGATTTTGTCCACCACTAGCCCGAATGCTCGCCCTTCGTGATTGAGCACGAGCACCTGAACCGTGTCGGAGTCAGGGAACGGCTGGATTTTCATTTGGCGTAATTTTTCGCGCCGTTCTTCCAGCGCGATATTGACCCGGACCAATGGGAGAATCTGCCCGCGATATTGGGCTACCCACTGGCTGCCCGACTTCTCTATCTGCGAAGCGGGAAACTCTTCCAGCCGCGCCAGAGAGTCCAGCGCCAGCGCCATGCGCGAATCGCCTTGCCCGGCAAACAGAAGAAACGTGTGTTTCTCGCTGCTTTGTTGCTGTATCTCGGATGCCTTCTCAGAAACCGAGTGATCACGGGCCTGCGAAACGATGCTGGCGCTCTGCGCCAGCCCCAGCACGTCAAGAATGAGCGCCACCTTGCCATCTCCCATGATGGTTGCGCCTGCATAGGCTTTCAGGCCCTTCAAATGTTTGCTTAGCGGCTTGACGACGATTTCTTCCGTGTCGTTGATTCCATCAACCACCAGGCCAAACTGCCTGTCTTCGGCTTGCAGCACAACAATGTTGACAGCGTCATCTGTGCTGCCTTCGTTCTCTGAATTCGCGGTCAGGCCAAGTTCGCGATTCAGATAGACCAGGGGCAGCAGCCGCCCGCGAAGGCGGTAAACCGGAGCGCCATGAACCAGTTCAATGCCGCTCCGCGCATTTTCAGCTTCCAGCCGTACCAGCTCGATTAAGCTCACTTGCGGAATCGCAAATCGCTTGCCCACAGTTTGAACAATCAGTGCAGGGACAATAGCCAGGGTCAGCGGAAGCTTGATTTTTACAGTTGTGCCCTCTCCCGGCGCGCTGTGCAGGTCCACCGATCCGTTCGCACGCTCGATGTTGGTCTTCACTACATCCATGCCGACGCCGCGTCCCGAGAGGTTAGTTACTTGCTTCGCAGTAGAGAATCCCGGCAAGAAAACCAAATTCAGTAACTCGCGCTCACTCATCCGTCCTGCTTGCTGGGAGGTGATCACTCCGCGTTCTAAAGCTTTTTCTTTGACCCGCTCGGTATCAATGCCTGCCCCATCGTCGGAAATTTCGATGATCACATTCCCGCCTTCATGGCGCGCCCGCAGCACCAACCGCCCATCTGGACGCTTGCCGTTGGCCACGCGCTCATCCGGCATTTCAATTCCGTGATCCACCGAGTTGCGCACGATATGCGTAAGCGGGTCCTTAATAGCTTCGAGCAGGCTTTTGTCCAGCTCGGTTTCCTTTCCCTCCATCTCGATTTGCACTTGCTTGCCGCAGGCCATGGCGACATCGCGCACCACCCGGGGGAATTTATCGAAGACATTGCTGATGGGCTGCATGCGTGTCTTGGTTACTGAATTTGGCGGGAGAACTGGTGCTAACGCGCAATCAGATCGCTCAGTTTTCTGCGCGGCAAAGCGACGTAGGGTTCTTAAGCATGGCGCAAACAACTGAATCTCGCGCGAGACGCGGACTCGCTCTGTCGTACCCAATCTTCATCGGCACGGCGGGCTTTCCCTTCAGCCGCATGCGGCGATGGCACAGTCCGAGAGATTTATTAAGAAGCACAAATGAAGTCGCCAGATGGGAACAGCAGCTGGCGTGGAGGGCCGAAGCGCCTAAGGCCAGGTTTCATTTCCCGTTTCATCAAAAATTCACCGTCTTTTAACCATCCATTAACACTCCACAAGTACAAGGAACTTTACTCAAACATTAAGAGCAGTCACGTTCTACGGCACGCGGTCGCCTTAAACCTGGGATGAAAGAAGACAAAAACGGCGGTTTCGGCCGAGCGGATAAAGTCCGGGTTCGCTTTAACCAGCGGTAACAATTTCGATCATTCTTGACCTCCACAAATTGATGGAGGCAAAAGGAGAAATGATGAAGTCTGTTCTCAGGTGGTGCGTGGTTCCGCTGTTAGCGACGACGCTGGTAGCGCAGACTGCGGCTAAACCCAAGCCTAAAAAGCCGGTAGCCCGGCGCGCGGCTGTCACGGCTGCCGATGTGCAGGCGCT
This sequence comes from Terriglobales bacterium, assembly GCA_036725905.1. Classification (GTDB taxonomy): domain Bacteria; phylum Acidobacteriota; class Terriglobia; order Terriglobales; family Acidobacteriaceae; genus QIAB01. The sequence continues at coordinate 584 of DAIMDJ010000440.1, read as the reverse complement.
TAATGATGCTTTGGCCGCGCAGCAGCAGCAGATTGAGCAACTCAGGCAAGCAATGCAAAGCCGCGACGCCGCCTTGCAACAAGCGCAACAGCAAGCGCAACAGGCTCAGCAGCAATTACAACAGGCTCAGGCCACGGCGTCTGAGGCTCAACAAAAGGCAAGCTCCGCCGAAAGTGCAGCTAACGAGCAGAAAGAGAATGTCACCAAGCTGAACAGCGACTTGGCCGACGTCAAAACCACACTGACCAACAACGCTGTGAGCACACAGGATGAGCAGAAACGCATGTCGGCGCTCGAAGGCTTGGTTGGCCGCTTCCGCTTCAATGGAGATGTGCGGGTGCGTGGCGAGGATTTCATTCAGAAAGGAACATTTGATCGCAATCGCGCCCGCTTGCGGGTGCGCTTCGGTTTTGATGGCAAGCTGAACGAAGACTTTACCAGCGGGATTTACTTGGCCACTGGTTCTCTCGGCGATCCGACGACCACTAATGAAACGCTGACCAACTTTTTCGACCGCAAAACCGTTGCTCTCGACAAGGCCTGGATCACCTACAATCCTATCGCGCATAAATGGGTGTCACTGA
>DAIMDJ010000439.1:0-2708 GCA_036725905.1 Terriglobales bacterium | reverse complement strand
CCATCGCCCAGCAGACCGCTGTCCGTGGGGTAGTGAATGTTTCTTTCCACCACCGATCCAGCTACATAATGCGTATGATTTCGAGACTGTAACGATCTATTACCGATGGCATCCCCTCTTCGGATTGACTGTGCCTGTTCGTATGCGGCGAAAAGACCGCGCCGGCCAACGTATCTATTGCGAGTCGGACGGCAAAATATATCCCATTCCGAGTTGGATGTTGAGTCCTGAGTGTTCGCAACTCTTGCTCGGCCCTCCGCTGATTTCTGCTGAAGCACTCGGTGAACTTCACGATCTGCTCAAGAGTTTGCCCATTCGTGGTGATTGCGATAAAGCTTCCCTAAATTCATCTCCCAAGGAGGGCATAGATGAAACGATCGGCAAAATCACTGTACCCGCAAATGAATCTCCCACTCCTCAACGTACCTGCAACGGCCACTCCCGACGAGCAGCAAAACGAATTGACCATCGCTCTGATGGAACTACTCATCAGCGCAGCGAAAGAAGAAAACGAGCAAGCAGGAAACGGAGAAGAGGATGAATCCGAAACTCACGCCTGAACGCCTTCATCGAAAAGCCATCGTTTACATTCGCCAGTCCAGACCCAGTCAATTAATTCACAACCAGGAAAGCACGCGCCTGCAACGTAGCCTCGCCGATCGAGCACGCACGTTGGGTTTCCAGCAAATCATGGTCATCGACGACGATCTGGGACGCACGGGTTCGGGTTTGGTCGATCGCCCTGGATTCCAACGCTTGGCTGCGGAAGTATGTAGCGGCGAAATAGGTGCCGTATTCTGTGTTGAGGCGTCGCGCTTAGCGCGGAATGGTCGCGACTGGCACCATCTGATTGAGTTGTGTGGAATGGTTGGTGCTGTCGTCGTGGACCTTGACGGTATTTACGATCCTGCGCTAACCAATGATCGGTTGCTCCTGGGGATGAAAGGTACAATCAGCGAATTCGAGTTGAATCTCTTTCGCCAACGGTCGATGGAAGCCATTCGTCAGAAAGCCACGCGCGGCGAGCTGCAGATTCAGATCCCCGTCGGTTTCTGTTGGGCACCGGGCGGGAAACTGGAAAAGGATCCCGATCATCGCGTGCAGCAGGCCATCGAACTGGTTTTTCGCAAATTCATTGAGTTGGGTAGCGTGCGCCAAGTTCTACTATGGTTTCGGCAAGAAAACATTTGCCTGCCGGCATTTCCGCATGAGACTGGCGAGCGCAAGATGGTTTGGAAATTGCCCTCCTACGCCACACTGCACTCGATCCTCTCCAAGCCAGTCTACGCAGGTGCCTACGCATACGGCAAAACCGAGACACGGACCAAGATTGTAGAGGGCCGTGCACGTAAATCTGCAGGCCACCGCAAGCCACAAAGCGAATGGAGAGTCTTGATCAAGGAGCATCATCCCGGGTACCTTTCCTGGGACGAGTATGAGAGAAATCAGTCGATGATTGCTGCCAACGCCCATATGCACTCTGGTGGAGAGCCGAAGGCTGGCCGTGGCGGCGGAGCTTTGGTGTCCGGTCTTCTGCGTTGCCGACGTTGCGGAAGAATGATGCAGGTTTTTTATCCGGGCACACTCGTTCGTTACGTGTGCAATGCTGGCCGCAGCCGGTATGGTGAGGGGACGTGCATTTCCTTTGGCGGCTTGCGAGTTGATGCGGCCGTGTCGAAACAGGTGCTAGAGGCAGTCAGCGAAAATGCGATTCAGGCCGCCTTGGACGCTGCGGACCAAATGCAGCAGAAGCAACGCGATCTGCGCACAGCTATTGAGTTGGAGCTCGACGAAGCTCGCTACGAAGCACGTTTGGCAGCTCGGCGATACGAATCCGTTGATCCCGATCAGCGGTTGGTTGCCGCAGAACTGGAAGCTCGCTGGAATACTGCTCTGCAGAAAGTGAAGGAGCTTGAAAGTAAATTGCATGCGTTCGACCGGGAAAGTCAATCTGTACCGGTGCCGAATAAACAGACGCTTCTGAGTTTGGCGCAAGATCTGCCGGCCATTTGGAACTCGCCTTCGACCGACATGCGACTGAAGCAACGGATCGTGCGGATCCTGATCCGCGAGATCATCGCCGATGTGGACGAGAAAAGCAGAGAGGTTGTTTTGCTGATTCATTGGGCGGGCGGCCGCCATTCAGAACTCCGCGCGAAAAAGTTTGAGACAGGTAGGAGCCGACGGTGCACGGACCCGGAAGCGATCGAGGTCCTTAGGCAGATGGCTGGGAAATTTAGTGATCAGCAGATCGCCGCAACGATGAATCGGCTCAGGCTGCGAACGGGAGTGGGTAACTCCTGGAACATGATGCGAGTGCGCTCGGCACGCAGTTATTACCAACTACCAGCTTTCCGTAGGGATGATCACGCCAACGAAGCCAAGGAAGTGACCGTTAAGGTAGCAGCGCGGCGACTTAACGTAAGCGAAGGGATTGTACGGCGCATGATCGAAGAAAAGATATTGCCTGCGCGTCAAGTTGTGGTTTGTGCTCCGTGGCAGATTCCAGTCGAAGCATTAGATTCAGAAGAGATCCGTAAAGAGGCCATGAATATCAAGAATCGAGTGCGAGTTCCGCAAAGCCAGAGCAGCGAAGGGCAGCAATCAATGTTTTCAGAGAGATAGCGAGGTATAGCACAATGTCGCAACATCGACCGTCGTATCCACCCGCAACCGCTGCCCTCGCGCAACCTTTTTCTCTTGGGCTA
>DAIMDJ010000438.1:0-2708 GCA_036725905.1 Terriglobales bacterium | reverse complement strand
CGGTTATCAGCTCTTCCCTATTCCTGAGCTGCTATCTCTACTATCACGCGCACGTCGGTTCGGTACCATTCCAGGGACACGGCTGGTCGCGGCCGGTATATTTTACTATTCTGATTTCGCATACGACTCTGGCAATCGCGATTGTGCCGCTGGTGATCATTACTCTAATCCGCGCGCTGCGCGAGCGCTTCGACCGCCATCGCGCCATCGCGCGCTGGACATATCCACTGTGGCTGTATGTTTCAATCACCGGGGTTGTGATTTACGTGATGCTGTATCACCTGTTTGCAGTGTAGGACCGGTCTACCACGGAGATACGGAGTCACGGAGTTTTCATTTCTCTCGGTGCCTTTGAGCTTCTGTGGTGAAACGATTTTTTGAAATGGCGCTGGTCAAGCTCAAAATCGACGTTTCAGGAACCGTTGGCGATGAAGCCTGGCGCAAGCTGCGGCAGTTTGACGAGATCCAGAGCGCCGATTTTGGTCCCCAATTCGGCAGCGGCGGACGCTGCAATCACTCGCTCAACGCGCCGCACGGAAAAGGGGAATGGATCGGCGCCGAAATCCGGCTGCAGACGCCTCTTCTGGCGCAATACGCCGTCTCGCATTATCTCGAACAGGATCGAGTGCTGGATGCGGATGTGATTGAATAAACTAAGAACACTCTAACCGCAAGAGCTAGTCTCGGCGTAATACTTGATCATCTTTTGCGACGTCGCGGCATCGTTCGAGTCTTTTGCGGTGCAAAGCTTCTGTAGTAAATCTCTCAATTCCAGGCCGCCGCCGGAATCTGCACAACTTACGTCTGTCGTCCGGCGTTGCAAGTCCCCCAGAGTGCAACTAACTATTTTGCCCGTCCCCGCAATGCTGCACTAGCATCGTGCGCAGCCGGTTCACGATCTCTCACAACCTTCGCGAACGCAAAAAAAACAGTTCTTTTTGTGCCGCAGTTGCACAGAAATATGAATACCTCGGGGAGGATGCAGCCGTGCAATATCGAATCTCGTTCCTGGTCTTCATCATCATCACACTTTTTATCTTGAACATGCTCACCGGTAGTGCGGCGGCGCAGGCGGACAATCGTTACTGCGGCGTTGGAAATGCTCCGAATTTTGGGGGTACACAAGATGGTCCTGCGCAGCTTCCTAAATCGTGCCTTTTCACGGCGATTTCAGGCACTCCTTCGCCTGGACAAATTCATCAAGTCTTGGCTGGACAAAGCTTGCAAACCGCTCTCAACAACGCCCAATGCGGCGATACAATCGCCCTGCAGGCCGGCGCAACCTTCAGCGGTTCATTCACGCTGCCGGCAAAAGGTTGCGATGATCAGCACTGGATTACCATCCGGACCAGCGCGCTTGCCAGCTTGCCGGCTGAGGGCACCCGCATCACCCCGTGCTACGCCGGAGTTAGCTCGCTTCCCGGGAGACCCTCGTTTCACTGTTCAAGCACGCAGCGGGTTCTGCCTAAGATTATTTATCCCTACTCCTATCTCACCTCCTCTGGACCTATCGGCTTGGCTCCTGGCGCAAATCATTACCGCCTTATCGGTCTGGAGATCACCAGGGCAGCAAAAACCACCAGTATGACGGCTTTAGTGATCGTACGTTCGCATGGCACAGCGAATCACATCGTGATCGACCGTTCGTGGCTGCATGGAACTAGCCAAGACGAGACTGCGACGGGAGTCAGTCTCTCCGGAACCGTCTATTTTGGAATAGTAGATTCTTTTTTCACCGACTTTCACTGCGTATCCGCGACCGGGGTTTGCACTGATGCGCACGCGATCAGCGGCGGGAGTGGCAGTTCCGTGGGCGGACCCTACAAGGTCGTGAACAATTTCCTGGAGGGCGCAGCGGAGGTGGTACTGATTGGCGGCTCGGTTGCAACAACCACGCCAGCAGACATCGAAATCCGGCGCAATCACATGTTCAAGCCAATGATCTGGAAATTAGGCTCGCCCGGATACGTCGGCGGAGCATCGGGCAATCCTTTTATCGTAAAAAATCACTTCGAGCTCAAGAATGCCCGGCGTGTGCTGTTTGAGGGAAATGTATTGGAAAATAATTGGGGTGGCTTCAGCCAAAACGGATTTTCCATCGTTCTGACTCCCAAAAATCAATTCCTCGGAAATTCGAATGTCTGCCCGTCATGCCAAGTCACAGACGTGACTATTCGCTATAGTAAAATCAGCAATAGCGGGGCAGGGATTCAGATGGCAAACATCCTTTCTGACGGTGGAGGAATCGCGCTAGCAGGAGAAAGGTACAGCCTTCATGACGTCACGGTCGACGGAACTGAAGCTAAGCAACTGAACGGGAGCGGTACATTGATCGCCATCTTCAATGACTGGCCCACAAATGTGCTCAACAGCATTCGTATAAACCACATCACGGGCTTTCCTGACCCTGGAAGCCACATGCTCACTCTGGAAGACAACGTGAGCAAACCGAAAATGTGGGGGTTTCAGTTTACCAACAACGTGGTACTCGCGGGCGAGTTCCCGGTGTGGTCCGCTGCGGGAACGGGCGACTGCGCCCATTCCGATGTTCCAATCACTAGCCTCGCCGCGTGCTTTAGCAGCTATACTTTCGCTAAGAATGCTATTGTCGCCAGCCCATCTGCTTTTCCTCCTTCAAAGTGGCCGGCGGGAAATTATTTTCCGATCGATGCCGGTGCGGTTGAATTCGCGACCTTCAGCGATGGAAG
>DAIMDJ010000437.1:0-2709 GCA_036725905.1 Terriglobales bacterium | reverse complement strand
CTCCGGAATCGAGTAGACTGCCGACACTGGCAACGGATCCATTTTCTCCTTGAAGTGAAGACCTAAAGCATGACACGCCGCGACGCGACCTTGCTCCATGGAGATCGAGGAGAGCGATGGGCCGATCAGGTCACCGGCGGCGTAGATTCCCTCGACACTGGTCTGAAATTGCTCGTCCACTGCAATCGCGCCGCTACTACTCAACTTCACGCCGGCCACTTCAAGACCAAGACCCTCCACGTTCACCGTCCTGCCCGCAGCAAATAATGCGATGTCTGGACGCAACACTTCGCCGGTCTCCAGCGAGACTTTTAGTTCACCGTTGACCCGCTCAGCGGAGCGAACACTCGTGCCGAGCAGGATATGGATCCCGAAGCTCTCGAACACCTGATGTAGCAGCCGCGACATTTCGCTGTCCATGTTGCGCAGCAGGCGTTCACCGGTGTGAATCAAGATGACCGGAATTGCGAACGCATTGATAATCGAAACAAACTCACAGCCGATTGAGCCACCTCCAACAATCAGAACGCTTTTGGGAATGCGCTCAAGCTGCGGCAGCCCCTCCGAATCGAAAATGTCCGGGTCATCGAATGGGATGTTTGTTGGGCGGGAGGGGCGCGACCCGGTAGCGAGAAGAATTCTGTCGGCTGTGAGCACACGTTCTTTCGCGTCACCTTCGCGGGGAGTCAGCAGCACCGTGCGGTTTGGGCCCAGACGCGCTGAGCCATAGGCAACCTCGATGCCCAAATTGTCGAAGGTCGAGCGGGTGATGTCCTGCATCGCCGAGCGGACTTGTCTCGTCCGTGCACGCATCCGCTCTACTGCGAGCGCGATGTCTGCTGGCGCCGTCAACCCGTAAAGGGCGCGCTCGCGGAAACCGGTGAGGTAGAGAGCAGCTTCGCGCAATGTTTTAGTCGGCGCGCCACCGGTAGTGACGACGAGTCCGCCAAGAACATTGCGCTCGATGACCAGCGTGCGACGTCCGGCGAGACTCGCAAACTCGGCCGCGCCTTGGCCGGCAGGTCCGCCGCCGATGATGATAAAGTCGTAATGACTGTGTTCCGTCACATCAGGGCCGCTGTTGCCGATGGCGGCCACGGCGCACACGATCTCATCCCATTCTCATCGTCGCGAGATTTCTCCAGAAATTCTTCAAGCTGTCGGAAACGCCGAACAGCGTCGTGAAGATGGTTGAGTCGGCTAGCAAAATGTCGCCTGGTCGCTCGTTCGCCGGCGGCATCCAAAGGAAGCAGTTAAATTCTTTGTTGCCCTCCTCAACGAATGGATGCGGACGGCTAACATCAATTGGCTGCCGCGCCAGCAGACGGATGGAATTCGTGTCGCCGGTTATTTCATAGTGCGGCAGATGCGGATGGAAGTTAAAGGTGATGACACCTTCAAGCAGCTTGAGCTCATCGACGTCTCTGTAAGCCGTCGCCGGCTCCAACTCTTTAGTGCCTTTAACAGTTGCCGGGTGGAGTCCATACTTATTCATCACTGGTACACCAAGCCCCTTCATCAATGAACGTGTGTATTGGCCGAAGCGCTGCTGGCGCGGGACAAGCGGGTCGCGATGATGCCGGTATTCCATCTGGCGCTGCTTCATGTCGGTGGTGAAACCTACGTCATGATGCGGTGCTAACAGCAGGCAGGTTCCTTCGCGTTTGAGCCACTCACTGATCGCGGCGATTTCCTCTGGCGCGGCGTCTTGCTCGGAAACTAGATGATCTAGCCCAAACACCATTAGCGTATCTGTGTCCGAGAGAATCCGTTCGTCTATTGGCTGTTTGAATCCCGCCTGATCAATGCGCTGGAATACGGCGACCGGATGTCCGCTAATCTCTCCCACACGCTTCTGGAAATCGAGCGTAGAGATGTGGAACAGCTCCAGGGTGCCGGCAATTCCTTGAAGAAATTCCGCTGCTCTCCACTCCGGCCCCTCGTAATTTGGCCAGGCGACCCGACGGACTTCCGTCATCGTTGAGAAACGGTTGTCCAGCTCCGCGGGATCACGTTGTGATTCCCATGGATAGCTCCACGTCCAGTAAATACTAACCCGCCGCTTGCCGGTATATTTACGCGGCAGATGAATTTGATTGTAAGTTCGTGCTCCTCCGTCCGCGATTCTGCTCATAACCTTATTTCCCTTCTGGTTGCCTTGACTCTACAAGCCATCTCATAAATGGTAGGGACGGACCGCCGGGCCGGCCGTTCCATTCGGCGCGCCCGGCGGTCGCGCCCTACCAAAACCTCGCATCTGCTATTTGTGAGATGGCTTCTAATGAATTGCAGCGCTTTCATGTAGCGGTGCCCAGTGACGCGAGATACCGAAGTCCCTTCAGTCCGGGTAGAAAAAAATAGGCGCCACCCCGCACAGTAGTGAATGCAGGCAGCCCGCTGATTTTCTTCCGGATCGGACGCTTCGGGATTTTGAATTCCAGCGTGCCGTCCTGGTTGCCGATGATCGGATCGCGTTCGTTGCCTAACTCGTGAAAATTCTTGTCATTGATCCAAACGTTCTGCGCGAATTCGAACTGGCGGATCAGGCTCGCGCAGATCACGAAGGCTGCAATGCCGCGTTCTTTACCGTCTTCAGAGGCGCCCTCTGGCAAATGCGGGCCGTAGGGAGCGCCACGGCGGATCATTCGCCGCCTATTCATGTTCGCCGCCGTGTCACGCGGGTTCATTCGGCGAATGTGCGCGCCAAGC
>DAIMDJ010000436.1:0-2715 GCA_036725905.1 Terriglobales bacterium | reverse complement strand
CACTTGCTGCGCGATTCGATTCTGCCGCTCATCGGATTCCTCTTTTGCGGATTGATCTGGTGGAACTTGAACAATTTGGCGAAGACCGTTGGCGGAATCTGGTTCGCTCTCGGCATAATTTACGTTGGCATCAAGACACGCGGCTTCCGCCGCGCACCGGTGATGATTGACTTCAGCGAATCGTAAGGCATCGGGGCGATGGAATTCTCTGCGCTCCTTCGCGCTCGCTTAACTCCTTTTGCGATTAAATCTTTAACCGCAGAGTTCGCGGAGGAAAAGACGCGGAGCGTGCAGAGGAAGAACTCAGTCCACGTTCCAGCCGCTTACTTCCACCACTGGCCTGGCTGCCCCTAATTCGCTGGCGCGATAAGTTGCGGATATCTCGCGCTTTTCGCCCGGCAACAGTGAAATGTAATTGTCCTGCCACACCACGGGCAAAATCTCCTGTCCAGCTTTATTCACTTTCAATCGCACAAAAAACGCCAGGCTCTTGCTCGGATTCTCAACCATCACATGCGTGATCGCATCTGCGCCCTTGCGTTCGGTGCGATCAGCAACCTTCAACTTAACTTTGGGCAATTGCGATAGCGCGGTGAAGTCGGCGTATGAGGCAGTCGGGGTTGTGTACCAGTTAGATTTTTCCCAATCGATTTTCTCCGGGCTGGTAGAGAGCCAATAGAAATTTGATCCGACCAGTTTGCCGTTTTGATCTTCGAGCCGAAGCACCAGAAAATAAGTAGGACTCAGGCCGTCGATATCGGGCAGTGTCAAAATCTTTGTCGTGCTGTCGGCCGTCGCATCGACCGCATCTTGATGTGAGTACTTCTCCGTCATATCGAGATTTAGAACTTTCGTGGTGAGCTTCAGCCCCTTGGCGTTCTGATACTGGCTGCTCACAACCCAGACCGAGCGGTCATCGTAACCGTAAAGCGGATGCAGCTGCTCCATGGCGCGCTTTGCGCCGAAGTAGCCGCCACCGGGGCGAAGATAAAAGTCATACAAATGCCAGATGATCGATGGCCACGCATTGTTCAGCATCCACTGAATCACGCCTGTGGACTGATACTTGTTGCGGCTGTAGGCCTCATACATCGCCCGCACACCTTCATATGTCTGAAGCTGCGACTTGAACGTGAAATCTTCTGCGCTGTCTGCCTTGCCATAGCGCGCATTCAAAGCGTCGGCGAATACGTGAATATCTTTGAACGAGCCACCACCCGCGTGATAGTTCCAGAAATCGTCAACTGGCCAGAGATGGTCTTTCGGCAACATTGCGCGCATGCTCTCGATCGGTGGAACCGCCGGTCCCATGCTGGTTTCAGTGTTGAACCCGTAAGCGCCGCCGCAGCCGCCGGGATTGCATTTGTGCGGAGAATCATCAGTGGTTCGGTCCTCTTCCCAGTAACCCGGCGCAATGTATTCATAGGGTCCGGTCATCTTGACGCCGCTCTCGCCGGAGTATCCGGCCAGCTTTGCGGTTGCCGATGAAACCACCGGATTCGGCCAGAGCAGTTCTTTCTCGACCCTCAGATAAGTTTGCTCTACGTCCGGCGGAGGGGGATTGTCACTGCCGTTCAGCCACATCACTAAGCTTGGATGAGTGCGCATGCCATACATCTGATCGCGCAACGACTGCTCGGCGATTTTGAAGTCCTCCGGCTTCCATTTGGCCCAGTGCTCCCAATGGTCGCAACAGCACCAGCCGGCCATGATAAGGACGCCTTTGCGATCGGCGAGATCGAAGAATTCCTTGGTCTCCAGCTTGCCTTCCAGGCGAATTGTGTTCAGGCCCATATCCTGCACATAGCGAAATTCGTCTTCCAGACGCTGCGAGTTTTCGCGCAGCATCATGTCGGGAGACCAGCCGCCGCCACGAATCAGAATATTTTTGCCATTGATGGAGAACAGGCGGCGGTTGGCGGCAAGCACTTGCGACGTGACTTCGCGGATGCCGAAGTTCGCTTCTGATTTATCGGAAATCTTGCCGGCTACGACGAATTCCATGTCCAGCTTGTAGAGTTCCGGTTTGCCCATCTGCGCCGGCCACCACAGGCGCGGGCTGGAAATGTTCAGTTGTGAAAATTGCTCAGGAGCGAAAGTCACATCCTTGGACTCGCCCGCTGCGACTTCCACATCTTGCGAGAACTCGATGTGTTCGATCCGCCCTTTTAGTGTTCCTTTTACTGGCCCATTGGTTCCGTTTTTCAACAGCGCCGTTACAGTGAGGTGAGCGCTGGTGTTTTGCGGAGAATCCACTTTCGAAACGACTGTCGGATAACGCAACGCGACCGGTCCGCTGGTGGTGATGTCCACAGCCCTCCAAAGTCCCATGTTCTTATCCGGTGGCGCAGGATTCCAATCGACAAACGTGATCGCCAGATCTGTATCTGTTGGAGAAAAAACCTGAACCGCCAGAACATTGGTTGCTCCCGGCTTCGCCGCACCGGTGATGTTGAATTCATAAGTGCGCCAGGCGCCGGCCACGTCGTCGGAATTGGCGATCTGCTTCCCGTTGAGCCAGATATTCGCTTTGTAGTTGATCCCATGAAAATTCAGCCAGAGCGCTTTTCCCTTGTAGCTCGCGGGAATCAAGAATTCCTTCCGGTACCACCACGGCACGATGTAGGGACTGTCTGGCTGCATGGGAATATTGGAAAAGTTCGCGCCGATTGGATAAGTCACCCCGGGCGCGGAGCGCAGATTCATGCCGAAATC
>DAIMDJ010000435.1:1612-2727 GCA_036725905.1 Terriglobales bacterium | reverse complement strand
ACGAAGGTATCAGATTGTCAGGCGTTCACCATGATGCAGTAGCAAGTTTGGCGAAGTACCTGGGGGAGGGTACCGAGCCGTGAGGGAGCCGCGTAGGCGCGGCTCCCTTTTTTCGCGTCTGGCCCGTAAAAGAAAAAAAGCGGGCATACCGCCCGCCCAAAGCCGCAAAAGTGAGTCCTATTCGATTCCCGCCTGTACAACATGGACAATGTTATTGCGGACGGCGTAGAGCACCAGGTCGCTCACGGAATGGAGCTGCAGTTTCCGCATGATGTTCGAGCGATGCGTTTCGGCAGTCTTAACGCTCAAGCCTAACGCGACCGCCACCTCTTTTGTGCTCTTTCCTTCCGCCAGCAACTGCACAATCTCACGCTCGCGCGGCGTCAGCCGGTTACGGCCGACGGTGACCGGGCTGGTTGGAGTTCCACCTTTGAGATAACCTTCCAGCACCATGGCCGCGACCTTCGAAGTAAAGTAGGTCTTATCCCGCCGCAGAGCCTCGAGGCGGCAACTAGATCCCGCGCCGCGTCCGATTTCAGCAGGAAGCCACGCGCCCCCGCATTGAGTACCTCACGTACGACCTGGTCAGAATCATGCAAAGTCAGGATCAGCACCTTGGCCTGCGGATTGCTTTTCAGAATCTGTCGCGTTGCTTCCAGGCCGTTTAGGCTGGGCATGCCGATGTCGAGGATGACGACATCGGGCTTCAACTGCTGGGCTTTGTCCACCGCCTCACGACCGTCCGCAGCCTCGCCGCAGACCTCCCAGTCCGGTTGTGCCTGCAAAAGGGACATGAGACCCTTGCGCACAACTTCGTGATCATCGGCTATGAAAATTCGAAACGTTGCCATGGCTCACCTCCGTGAGACATTCCTCCACAAGGCTTATCTAGCGCGAACCTACCGTCCAGAGCACAGACCGCACTCTGCCACCTGAGTAGCTCGGGTATCGGAGCACAGCAATTGCCAAACCGGAACTTGGCTCATAAATTGGGAAATGTCGAAAACTCGGGAGATTCCGACTGTGTAATTCTTACTAATACAGAGCCACCAGTTTATAAAATGTCAACTGATTGCAATCTTTTTCTTTCGCGAAGTCTTTCCAGCTTCTGCTCA
>DAIMDJ010000435.1:0-1512 GCA_036725905.1 Terriglobales bacterium | reverse complement strand
GCTCGTAGCTTCCGTTCCGCTCAACGCCACGGGTACCACACGCAAGCCGCGGGCTGGTTCGAGCATTAGCGTCATGCTGTCCGCACAGCGGCCGCACAGCCAGAAATGAGCCGTCTGGCGCTCCGGCTTTTCATCGAACGGCGCGGTCGTGTCATCACTGGCCGCTACCGAGATCGAAACCACCTCAAACTGGAACAGCCGTCCTTCACAGAATGAATGCAAGAGAGCGTAACAATTCGGGTTAACACAATGTGCGAGCATGAGACCCCGCTAAAAGGAGATTTTTCGCAGCTTCGAACGACACGAATGCCACGGCGCCACTTGCGCTGATATTTCCCGGCGAACGTTATAGGTTGCAGTGCTCGATTCCAATACAGTTTCCCCTGTATTTTCAGCAAAAAATCCGCGTACCGAGTTGCCTAGCACTCACCAGGACAAATCTTTTCGCTCGACGTTCGGACTTGAGCTTGTCCAACTCGTTGGATGCTGAAACCCCGACAAAGAGATAAAAACAAGATGGCAAACGTGGGAATCGCGCCGTCATCTCAGGATTTGGAATTCCGCTGCGCGGATGCAGCCATGACCAAAGACCTTAAGGCAGCCCGACACAAATCGCAGCAGACCGCCGCTCCGCTGATCCCTACGAAACCAACTGTCGCGAACCTGCGTACGGCTGCGGCGAGCTGCAAGGCTTGCGACCTTTGGGAACGAGCCACCCAGACGGTGTTCGGCGAAGGGGGCGCACATGCTAAAGTCGTCTTCGTTGGCGAGCAGCCCGGAGATAGAGAAGATCTCGCTGGTCATCCCTTCGTGGGTCCAGCCGGAAGGCTGCTTGATCAGGCTCTGGCAGAGGTTGGCATCGCGAGAAGTGATGTATATGTTACGAATGTGGTGAAGCATTTCAACTGGGCGCCAGATCAACGCGGAAAAAGACGCATCCACAAGAAACCGCGCTACTGGGAGATCAATGCCTGCCGTCCCTGGCTGGACGCAGAGCTCGCGGTAGTGAAACCTGAGGTTCTGGTGTGCCTCGGCGCTACTGCCGCGCAAGCCTTACTGGGCAAGGATTTCAGCGTCACGCGGCGGCGTGGCGAGCTCGTGGAGTCTCCCCTGGCGCCGCACGTCATAGCAACTGTGCATCCATCGTCAATCCTGCGCGCGATTGATGACCAATCGCGGCGGGAACAAATGCAATCATTCGTGGATGACTTAAGAAAGATCGCTCCCCTGATCCACAGGATCCGCAAAGCGGCATAAAAGTCGGCGGCCACCGGTGGTCCGATCTTCTGGTCCCATCGGCGACCGCCTTCGGGTCACAAGGAGGATTCTCTTTCTAGATACGCCCCCGGGCGTTCACCGAGAAATCCGGCTTGTGCTGTAACTTCAAATCAAGATTCATGTAGGCGCGAGAGGATAATCCCCGGTTCTCAAGCTTCTGCCTGAGCGCGGAAGTTGCGGGTTCCAATCTCACCCGATATTCTTCAGCAATATGCCAACAACTCTGGTGGAGTG
>DAIMDJ010000434.1:0-2727 GCA_036725905.1 Terriglobales bacterium | reverse complement strand
TAGGTTTTGGTGAGATCGACTGCTTCGATAAACGCGGTCATCCGTAATCGATATTACACGAAAGGGGAGTGGGTTGATTTGCCGCTGCTCAGGCCGCGCTGGTCTGCGCCGCAGACCGGTTGTGGGATTGCGCCCGCTTGGGACCGCGCTTGCGGATCAGCAGCAAACGTATGCGTTCCAGCAACTCGACCGGCGCGTACATTCCCTTGGGAAGGAAAACGTCAGCTTGCGTATCGCGATCGTAGATTTTGACTTTGCCGGAAAGCAAAATCGCAGGCGTCTGCGGGGAGATGCTCTTCACTTGTTCCACGAGCTTGGTGCCGTCCAGACCCGGCATGACTAGATCAGTCAGCACCAGGTCAATCCCCCCCTTTTTGAAGATCTCCAGCGCTTGCTCGCCACCGTTGCATGTGATTACCCGATAGCCCCTGGTTTCCAGCATGACCTTGCGAATTGAAAGCGACTGCTCGTTGTCGTCAACGCAGAGAATGGTCCGTTTCGGTTTCATTTGTGCTTTTCGCCGTGGCTCAGGAAAAGCTGGGAGTTTCAGATGACTGGTTGTTCCAGAGCGGAATAAATCCTAACGGCGAACGACACAGATTGTAAAGTAACGCCGATGTTAATGGGACACTCGCGCCATTGCAAAAACTTTTCGCTTGTGCGTGTGAGCATTTTTTCGCTGTGAACACCTCTCCGCTCTCAGCGGAAAATTTGCCGCCGGCAAAACTTCCACAGGCTTCCACTGCGTGTGAGTTGATCATTCTGTCATCCTCGCCGCGCACTCCGGCCGCTTCATCAGAATCGCGGCCCGACTCAACGGCAAATATGGAAGTCAACCTAGAGCGGCTCTGTATTTGCGGCGGGAATCCAGCCACGTTCTCCCAGAGCATTGCGCACCAGCAACCACTCGTGCCGGCTTTCTTCGACGATAACTTCCTCTCCGGGGCGGACGGCGAGCTCACGCGCTGAATAATCCTGCAGCACAGTCGTTTCTGCTCCTTCATTTGAGAGCAACTCGACCGGAACCCAGCCTTCGCGACCGTCAGACGCCTTGCACCATTTCCAACCAGGGAACTCGGCGTCCTCGTGTCCAACATTAACCCGCTCACCAGCCGCGACGCGTAGAGGGTCGGGATACTCGATCCTGTGCTCGATTTTTATACGGACCTTACGCTGAGGCATTCGAGGATCGTAAGTTCCATAACTGCCATTTTCAACGGCAAAAAATGGTGCCCGGTGGTTTGACTGATCCGACATCGCCGCGTATCCTTTTTATGTATGCGCACTTGCCCCATGCCGGGCTGCTGTTGTTGTACGCGGACGCCGGGGTGTGGGTAGCGCGAGACAGGTTCCTGATACCCACCCGGCCCAATCGGGTGGGTTTCGTTTTTAACGCCGAATAACTCACCCGCATTGGAAGCTGCGGCGGACCGGACCTGGATCCTGGCCTTCCGGGATGAGCCAAATTTCTATTGATTGAGGAGATCACATGAGTACTGCAACCCTAACTCCAGCCGTAAACCAGATTCCACGCATCAATGACACAGCCCCCGATTTCAGCGCCGAAACCACACAAGGGACGATCAACTTTCATGAGTGGATCGGCAATGGATGGGCAATTTTGTTTTCCCATCCGAAAGATTTCACTCCCGTGTGCACCACCGAGCTCGGCTACATGGCGGGCTTGCAGTCCGAATTCGCCAAGCGCAATACCAAAATTATCGCGCTGAGCGTCGACCCGGTGAGCGATCACAAAAAGTGGTCAGCGGATATCGAGGAGACGCAGGGGCACAGGGTGAATTACCCCATGATCGGTGATCCCGAGCTCAGAATCGCCAAGCTTTACGGCATGTTGCCCGCCGAAAGCGGGACCACCTCCGCGGGCCGCACACCGGCAGATAACGCCACCGTGCGCACAGTATTCGTAATCGGCCCTGACAAAAAAATCAAACTCCAGCTCAGCTACCCGATGAGCACAGGCCGCAACTTTGACGAAGTGCTGCGCGTGCTGGATTCGATTCAGCTCACGGCGAAGCACAAAGTTGCGACGCCGGCGAACTGGGAGCAGGGCGGCGACGTGATTATCTTGCCGGCGGTCTCGAACGAAGAAGCGCAGAAGCAATATCCCGGAGGCTGGAAGGCACCGAAGCCTTATCTGCGGGTCGTGCCACAGCCGAAGTAGCTAGATCAGGTATCACGCGGACGTCCTCGTCCGCGAAGTTTGCGTAGCGGCGGACGCCTTCGTCCGCCCACGCAGTCCTATCCCGCCCCAATTTGACAACCACCACGGCGAGTCCTAAGCTGTTGCGCCGAATAAAACTCATCAGCAGAATTAAATCTCAGAAAACCAGGAGACAATTTCATGAACTCGAAACGCGCTGCCTTCGTTATCGCTTTAGTGCTGTCACTCGCCGCATTGCTTGGGCTGGCATGGGCCGCCAACGTAGAGGACGAACTGAAAAAGCTTGAGACCGACCGCGCTGCCGCAGTCGTCAAAGGCGATGTGGCAACGCTCGAAAAGCAAACTTCCGACGACTACACGCTGATCAACGCCTATGGCCAAATGTCAGGCAAGTCGGAAATGGTAGACGCATTCAAATCCGGCAAAACCAAGCTCACCTCCGACGAGCTTTCCGATATGAAGGTGCGCGTCTATGGCAACACCGCGGTCATTACCGGCAAAGCCACCGTCAAGGGAACCATAGGAGGAAAGGATGTGGACGGGCA